>NZ_JAUBTK010000001.1:19980-187982 GCF_036702455.1 Microcoleus sp. D2_18a_D3 | reverse complement strand
ATCGCCCGAGAAATTAAAGACCGCCAAACCGAGGGGAAAGCTCTGGGAAATCTGGGAAGTGCTTACACTTCCCTCGGAGACTACGCCAAAGCCATCGACTACCAACAGCAGTCATTGGCGATCGCCCGAGAAATTAAAGACCGCCAAACCGAGGGGAAAGCTCTGGGAAATCTGGGAAGTGCTTACACTTCCCTCGGCGACTACGCCAAAGCCATCGACTACCAACAGCAGTGGTTGGCGATCGCCCGAGAAATTAAAGACCGCCACAGCGAGGGAATAGCTCTGGGAAATCTGGGAACTGCTTACGCTCACCTCGGCGACTACGCCAAAGCCCTCGACTACCAACAGCAGTGGTTGGCGATCGCCCGAGAAATTAAAGACCGCCAAAGCGAGGGAGCCGCTTTAGGAAATTTGGGAAGTGCTTACACTTCCCTCGGAGACTACGCCAAAGCCATCGAACACACTCAGCAGTCATTGGCGATCGCCCGAGAAATTAAAGACCGCCAAGGCGAGGGAATAGTTCTGGGAAATCTGGGAACTGCTTACGCTCACCTCGGCGACTACGCCAAAGCCCTCGACTACCAACAGCAGGGGTTGGCGATCACCCGAGAAATTAAAGACCGCCACAGCGAGGGAAGGACTCTGGAAAATCTGGGAAGTGCTTACTTTTCCCTCGGTGACTACGCCAAAGCCATCGAGTACGCTCAGCAGTCGTTGGCGATCGCCCGAGAAATTAAAGACCGCCAAAGCGAGGGAATAGCTCTAAAAATTCTAAGATTGGCTCGCTCCAAATCTGGCAATCTCTCAGCAGCAGAGAAAACCCTACTCGATAAGTAGACCTCTTGCGAAAATAGCTGGCACGGGCTCTCCAGCCCGTCCCACAAAAATCTTTTTTCTTGTGAGATGGGCTTCTAGCCCGTCCCAAAATTTGATTAAAAGGACTTTTGCAAGAGGTCTCTTAAATAATCAGGTTGCTGACCCGTGCCGAATTCCTATTAACATAAAGATTCTCCGGGAAATAATACATTTTTTATACGGGGCGGTCATGCCAAATCCTCATGTTTTAGGAGTTCTGCATATTCGCTTATTCCGAGTTCCGCAAGTTGTCGGTCTTCTTCGGCAAATTCGCCGTAGAGGGCAGCTAAGTTAGTTTCATCGATTGCGGGAACAGTACCTAATCTGGCACGGAATTTTAGGAAGGCAATAAATTCAAATACTTGTTTGAGTTGTTCTATATCGAGATTTTCTAACTCTTGTTGGATTAAATCTTTCATAGCAGTCATTTTTACGATCTAATTTTCTATATTATAGCCAGATACGGGAAACGAGATATAATCCGCACGCTGTTTCCCCTACAGCTTTAATTTCTCATGCGGTATCCGACGCCGTGAACGGTTTCTATTAAATTAGCGCCGCCAACCGACTCAAGTTTGCGCCGCAGCAAGCGCACTTGAGCTGCTACCACATTGCTAAAGCTATCTGCACTCGCCTCCCATAGCTGATTCCGAATTTGGTCAGTAGTGATAATTTGGTTGGGATGTTTCATAAAGTATTCTAGCAGTTGAAACTCTTTGTTTGTTAGAGAAATTATCTGGCTGTTACCACTTCGATCGAGATGGCACACGGTTCGATTTCCGCAGTCCAAAACCAGATTTTCTACCTGTAGCTGTTGCGGTTGAATTTGGGGCGATCGCCTCTGCAAAGCCCGCAATCTTGCTAACAGTTCCGCCATCCCGAACGGCTTGACTAAATAATCGTCAGCCCCGGCATCCAATCCCGCAACTTTATCTTCCATTCGGTCTTTTGCTGTTAGCATCAAGACGGGCAGGGCGCTATTTTTAGCACGCAATCTCCGCAGCAGTTCCAATCCTGACAATCCTGGTAGCAACCAGTCAAAAATAGCCAGGTTATATTGCGTCCACTGACTGTCTAAATATTCCCAAGCTTCACTGCCATCCAAAGCCCAATCAACTATATATTTTTCCTGCTTTAAAGTGCGATCGATCGCTTTCCCTAAATCGGGCTCATCTTCAACTAGCAAAACTCTCATAACTCTAATTTATAGCGGTACATCCTTATACATTGTTACGGATCGACCCCCAACATATAAGCTCGCATACTTAGATGAAATCAGCATGAAATTTTATGACCAAAACTAATTGGATCGCAAGCCCCCGGATTCCTTCCAACGCGCAGGCTGACTGACGGGAATAAATCTAAAATCTAAAATCTAAAATCTAAAATCTAAAATCGATTGGCTTCCCAGAAAAACATAACTGTTGACAATAATTGACAACAAGCTGGTAATGTCTTATAATCAACCACGAGTAAATTTTTGATAAAAATTTTCAATAAGTATGACAGATTTATCCGATCGCCCCGCCATGAAAAAGCCGGGGCGCTGGAGTCGCCGCCAACTACTACAGCTAGGAATAGCTGGTGCTGGGGTAGCGGGCGGCGCGATCGCATTGCAAAATTTGGCCCAAAAACGATCGGCTGTGGCGAGAGTACCGCCAATGCCCGCAGATGCAGTCACCATCAGCAATATCAACCCGATGCAAATTGCGCGGGATTTTGATTATGGCACGGTGACGCGCGAAAACGGGCGCACGGTTCGGGAATTTCGCCTGGAAGCTAATACTTCGATCGTCCAACTTAACAGCGCCGTCACTTTCAACACCTGGAATGTCAACAATCGCGTGCCGGGGCCAACATTGAGGGCAACAGAGGGCGATCGCATCCGCGTCATTTTTTATAACAAAGCCGGAGATTCTCATTCGCTGCACTTTCACGGCGTTCATACCAGCGAAATGGATGGCGTTAAACCAGTGAAACACGGTTCGGTATTTATTTATGAATTCGATGCCAATCCCTACGGAGTGCATTTATATCACTGCCATATTGAGCCCGTAACTCGCCATATAGGTAAAGGACTCTATGGAATGTTCATCATCGATCCGCCAAAAGCCCGCCCTCCCGCCGATGAAATCTTGTTAATCATGGGAGGATACGACGTAAACGACGACAAAAAAAACGAACTATACGCTTTTAACGGGTTGCCCAATTATTATATGAACAACCCGATCCCTATTTACCGAAATCAGCTAATCCGGCTGTACGTTCTCAACATGATTGAGTATGAAGCTGCAGTAACTTTTCACCTGCACGCCAACTTTTTTGACGTATATCGCACGGGAATGACTTTGACTCCCAGTGAAAGAACCGATGTAATCACAATGGGAGTAGCTGAAAGACATATCTTAGAATTTACCTACGGCTACGCCGGAAAATATATGTTTCATCCCCATCAAGATGAGATCGCCGAAGCAGGCTGCATGGGGGTATTTGAAGTCATCACTTAAACCACATCCTGCTACCAGAGTGCGCCGATTCAAATAAAGTATGAAATTATTTGACAAGCTCGATCGCAAATAGGTAGAATGAATAGCTCGCAAATAATTGAGAATTATTCTTAATAACTTGCGAAACCAAATGCACATAACATAAAAATTAGCAACTGCCATGTTACCATCCTTTCGCTTATTACCTACAGTCACTGCTACAGCCATCCTCGTTGCTCTGGCTGGTTGCGCTTCCCCCACAGCCAGCAACACCGAGAGCACACCCTCACCCGTGGCCACAGCCAGTCCCGCATCCACAAGCGGTCACAGCGGGAATCACGGGGGCAAAGGCGGCATCAACATCAATACTGCCATTCTTTCAGAGTTAGATAAACTCGAAGCCAAGTTAGGAGTACCGGCACTTTCTAACAAAATTCAAGCCAGCCGCCCTTACGGAAAAGTCGAAGAATTAGTCTCAAAAAATGTCATTACTCAAGCCCAATTCGACCAAATCAAAGACTTGGTAACTATTGAAAATGTGGTGCTGACAGGCGAACCCAGAGATGTAGATTACATGACTAAACTTGGCTTGATGAAAGGGCATCTTTTCGTAGCCCAAGAACTCTTGGATCAAGGCAAACCCGACCAAGCCGAACCGCACATCGGGCATCCAGTCGAAGAAATTTATGCCGATGTGGAAGATCAGCTAAACGAGCGTAAAATTCCTGAATTTAAGGCTACTTTAATTAAATTGCAGGATTTAGTTAAAGCGGGTGCAAAAGATCCGGCTCAAGTGAAAGCAGAATTTAACACATCAATGCAAGCAGTTGATGGAGCAATTGCCGCCCTTCCCGAAGCACAGCGCAAAGATCCGAAATTCGTGCTGCAAGTGATTAACGGCTTGCTAGATACAGCTAATTCCGAATACGGAGCCGCAGTTGCTAACGGCAAGATTTCCGCAATTATTGAATATCAAGATTCGCGGGGTTTTGTCATGTACGCGGAAAGCCTGTACAAAGATATTGCCGATCAAGTGGCTAAAACCAGCCCGGAAATTGACAAAGCAATTGTTGCCAACATGACTGAACTTAAGGCAAATTGGCCAACTGCGATCGCACCCGCCGCCCCCGTAAAAACCACCGAACAAGTCAACCAGCTAGTTAAAGCGATCGAAAGCGACAGCCAAAAAGTTCTCAAACCCGCCTCTTAAAAACATTACTCTCATCAAGAGCGGTAATTGGTAAATAATCTGCCAATTACCTCGCTCCTTAACCAGTCCCATTCCCACCATAAAAAAATGAATTTTGGCGAAGCATTGCCCACCTTTGTAATTACTCTCCGCGAAGGAGTCGAAGCCGCCTTAGTTGTCGGAATTGTTCTCGCTTGCCTCAAAAAATCAGGCCAAAGTTATTTAAGTCCTTGGGTTTTCGGCGGTGTTGGCGTTGGAATTATTGCCAGCGCTTTGATAGGTGTACTGTTCGGCTGGACTCTTCAAATTTTGTCCGCATCCAATCAGCCTTTTGCACCGATTATGGAATCGCTGCTAGAGGCCACCTTTGGGGTTATAGCAATAGCAATGCTGAGCTGGATGCTGATTTGGATGACCAAGCAAGCGCGATTTATGAAAGCCGAAGTCGAAGGCGCTGTGAGTGCCGCCTTAACGCAAAACTCTCATGCCGGTTGGGGCGTATTTAGTTTAGTTTTTATTGCCGTTTTGCGCGAAGGGTTTGAAACTGTTTTGTTTGTCGTCGCCAAGTTTCAACAAGGCATTATTCCAGCCCTCGGCGCTTTGGCGGGCATTCTCTCAGCCACCGGACTTGGTGTCCTGCTGTTTAAATGGGGAGTCAAAATTAATATCCGCCTGTTTTTTAAATATATGGGCATTTTATTGCTGTTCATTGTAGCGGGTTTAGTGGTATCTACTTTGGGATTATTTGACAGCGCGGTGAATATTTTATCGCAAGCAAATCGCGAGTCAGCAGCGCTGTGTTTCTATTACGAAAGATTTACTAAAATCCACTCTTGCATTCTCGGCCCAATGGTCTGGAATACCTCAAAACTGCTTCCAGAAGACAAGTTTCCCGGTTTGCTGTTGAGTGCGTTGTTTGGCTACACGGAGAAGCTTTATGTGGTGCAGGCGATCGCTTATTTCGTCTTTTTAATTACCGTGGGCGGGATTTATTTTCAAAGTTTGGCCGGTCGAGTCTTTTTTCCGTTTAAGAAAACTCAGGTAACGAAATAGGAAATTAAGTGCGATCGAAACGCGATCGGCTTTGTAGTCGAAATTCAGGAGGCAGTTGTTTGTTGCTCATCACTAATGCGCCCATAAGTTAGAGCGCATTAGGAAATCGGGAGCATCTCAATGAAAGCAGCAAAGCTCGAAATTGGAATTAGGAGTCAGGAGTCAGGAGCCAGGAGAAAAGAGTCAGAAGGAAGAAGAAAGAAGTGTTTTTGCAAATCTGAGATGCTCCCAGGAAATCAGCCATCTATTGATTGAAGGTAAAACGACCGTCAACTTTTTCTCCCTTAATATCCGCTATCACTTTCACTGGATATTGTCCGGCTTCTGTACCTGGAAAAATCCCGTAGTAATGTTTGCCCTCAGCGTCGTATTTGAGTTCCAGAGTTTGTAGTTTTCCATTCGCTAACTGCACTTGAGCGATGACTTTGGCGTCGGTAACTGGTTCGCGTTTGTCCCCTTTTTTCAAATAAATATCTAAGTGAGTTCCGGTTGCTTGTTTCTGAGTTAGAAACTCTAAGTAATAAGCTCCCGACTCGACAACTTGGCCTCCTTGAGATGTTTTCGTATGCTCTGTTTTAACTGTTGCTGCCGGGGAAGCATTTGGAGGTGAAGGCGCAGTTTGAGAGGCTGCTGGATTGGATGTCGGGCTGTTATTTGTATCGCTTGCTTGGTCGCCTTTACTGCAAGCTCCCAAAAACAGCAATCCAACACTACCTAGAACAATTAAATTTGACTTGAGCGATTTCATTGGTTTGACTCCTTGCTGACGGACAATAATTAGAAAATATCACACCTTAACTACCTTCCCGTCTTCAATAACTGGCTGAGGTTGTTGAGGTCGTAAAAAATGCCCAAATTGAGCATACAAAGCTGGCAAAACTAACAGAGTTAGTGCTGTAGAAGTAAATAACCCTCCTAAAACTACGACAGACAGGGGTTGCAAAATTTCCTTGCCCGCCCCACCTTCAAATACTAAAGGTGCTAAACCCAAAGCTGAAGTTAAAGCGGTCATCAAGATGGCGTTGAGCCGTTCCATCGAACCTTTAATAATTGCTTCCTTAAAAGGCAGTCCTTCAGCAAATTTAGTGTTGTAGTTGTCTACTAAAAGCAAGCCGTTACGGGTAGCAACGCCGAATAATGTGACAAAGCCAACCAGGGAAGCTACAGAGATGATGCCGCCAGTCAAAGCTACCGCAATTACTCCTCCTACTAATCCGATCGGCAAATTAATCATAATCATAGCAGTTGAAGGAATTGACTTGACGGACAAGTACATCAATACTGTAATTACCAAAAAGGCGATCGCACTAAATATCATAATATTTTGCGAAGCTCTTTGCTCGGCTTCAAATTGACCACCGTACTGGATAAAATAGCCAAAAGGCAACTCTACCTCTCGTTTTACTTTAGCTTGAATTTCATTCACAACCGATCGCAAATCCCTACCTTTAGCATTAGCCGCTGCCACAATCAAGCGAGAAACATTCTCGCGATTAATCGTATTGGGGCCCGTACCGTATTTGACAGTCGCAACTTGGGCGAGGGGAATCTTGTTGCCGCTTGGAGTATCAACCAGCAAATTCTGAATAGTTTCTAGGTTGTTTCGGGCTTCAGGCTGCAACCAAACAACTAAATCAAAAGTTTGCTGCATCTCCAAAACTTGAGAAACAACCTTGCCGTTTAAAGCTGTTTCAATTATTTCTGAAAGTTCTCCTATCTTTAAACCGTATCTACCCGCAGCTTGACGGTTAAACTTAATTTGAATTTGTTGCACTGGCACCTGGGGTTCTAGTTGCAAATCCACAATTCCTTCAACTGTTTTCATTTGCTCTTCAACTTTCGCACCGATGCTGCGAAGTTGATCCAAATCCGGGCCAAAGATTTTGACAGCAATCTGGCTTCTGACACCAGATAAAACCTCATCCATCCGGTGAGAAATAAAACCGCCGATATTTGGTGCAACTCCCGGCAATTTACCAAACTCCTGCCGCAACGCTTCCAAAGTTTTCGGCCTGTTTTTCATGCCCTCCTCGCTTAAACCAATATCAATGTGAGCCAAATTAACTCCCGCAGCATCAGCATCACCCGGAGCTCTGCCCGATCGCACTTGCACGTATTGAAACCTGGTATCATCCTTCAGTGCATCTTCAATAGCAAAAGCCGCGCTATCTGTTGTCTCCAAAGACACCCCCGGATAAAGCATAATAGTATTCACCAAAGTTTGCTCCTGAAACTCCGGCAAAAACACCCGTCCAAAGGATGGCAAAATAATTAATGCCGCCACCATACTAGCAGCAGCAAAAGCTAAAATAATCGCCGAATAACGCATTGATATCCTGATACAAGAATGATAAATATGCTTGCAAAATCTCGGCAGCCAAGGTTCTTTACCACTCATACGTTTGTTAGGCAATAAAATAGCGCAAAGGGCCGGAGATATTAACAGCGATTCCAGACTAGAAATCACCACAACTACCAGATAAGTAATCCCCATCGGTGTAAAAATGCGACCTTCTACACCGGGCAAAGTAAAAATAGGAGAAAACACCACAATGCCAATAACAGTCGCTCCAATTAACGAATCGCGCACCTCCTGACTGCCGTCAAAAATCACATCCATTACCGGGCGCGGATGAAGAGAAGACGTATTTTCTCTCAAATTGCGGTAGGTATTTTCCGCATAGACGATCGCATCGTCGATCGCAGTGCCGATCGCCACCGACAAACCCCCCAAAGTCATCGTATTCAGCCCCAGCCCCATCCAATACATCGCCAGCAGCGCCAACAGCCAAGTCAGAAAGAAATCTAGCAAAACAACCGCCAGAGTTCGCCAATTCATCAAAAACGGGATGAGAATCAGGGTGACGATAATGCTGCCTTCAACTAAAGCCGATCGCACATTCTCCACCGAGGAATTGATATATTCTTCCTGTCGAAAAGTCACAGTAACTTTAATATCTTTTGGGAGAGCTTCCTGCACCTCAGCCATTGCTGCCTCCACCGCTTTCGTTACCGTCGGAGTATCAGCAACCGGCTGTCTGTTTACCATCACAATCACAGCTTTTTTGCCGTTAAAACTGCCGTCGCCCCGCTTGATTGCAGCACCAATCTTGACATCAGCGACATCAGAAATTCGGACGGGTGTTCCGTGGCGAGAGTCGATCGCCGATTGCTGCAAATCTTCCACAGACTCAATTCGCCCCACCCCCCGGATTAAAGTTTCTCGATCCGGCGTAATTAAATACCCCCCCGGCGCGTTAACATTCGCAGCCGCCGCCGCTTCAGCTACTTGCTGCAAAGACACATTAAAAGCTTTCAACTTTGCAGGTTCTACTAATACTTGATACTGCCTTTCTTCGCCACCGTAAGCCACCACTTGAGCAACGCCAGTCACTGCCAAAAGCCGATTTGTGACTTGCCAATCAACCAGACGCCGCACTTCCATCAAAGGAGTAGTTTCTGACGTAAAAGCATAGGTAATAACAGTGCCCACAGGAGAAGTTGTGGGAGAAATTTGTGGTGTTTCTACCCCAGCCGGGAGTTTGCTTTGCGCTTGCTGCAACCTTTCTGTGATCAACTGCCGCGCTTGATAAATTTCAGTTCCCCAATCAAAGATTACCTTAACCGCAGAAAGGCCCACAGCCGAAGACGATCGCACTGCTGTCACCCCAGGAGTTCCATTAATCGCACTTTCGATCGGTAGTGTTACCAAAGACTCGATTTCTTCCGGCGCGAGTCCCGGTGCTTCCGTCTGAATTTCGACTTGCGGGGGTGCAAAAGGAGGGAAGACATCAAGGGACATTTGGGGGATGATATACAATGTCCAAAGACTAACAATAATGGTGGCGATAACGACTAGCCAGCGGCGGTTAATTACCCATCTAAGAATAGTGCTGAACATTTTATAATTTTATAGAGGTGATGACTACCAGCCACCGTTGGGCGATCGACTATTTAACAATAAAATTTAGCAGATATTAAAGGCTCCGGCTGCCGTAGCTTTCCCCGCGATTCCTTGGCTGAACAGTGTTAAATACCCATTCTATTTAGCTTGACACCCAAAAATGAAATTAGGATGAAATTTTAAAAAATTTCACCCGGATTCATAAGTCATCTCAAATCTCAAATCATATAAAATGCACTCTTTTGACTTACTTCAAAAAGATGAACTTGCCATTATTTCCATCTACATCCATCTTGATTTGAGCAATATAAAACTGGCTCTGTACAACTTCACCTTC
Source organism: Microcoleus sp. D2_18a_D3 (assembly GCF_036702455.1). Lineage (NCBI taxonomy): Bacteria > Bacillati > Cyanobacteriota > Cyanophyceae > Oscillatoriales > Microcoleaceae > Microcoleus > Microcoleus sp. D2_18a_D3. Next base: position 178,158 of record NZ_JAUBTK010000001.1, on the reverse strand, counting down.
AGGGGTAAAGGCAATTTCACCGAGAGGGGTATTGTACTTTCCAGCTAGGATTTGCTGATTCAGCTTTGTGCGTAACTCTGCCAATGACAACGCGCTGAGTTTGGTTTTACTATCCAAAGCTTTCAAGGCTTCCACAAATACTTGTACGGCAGTGAAGGCTTGAGCACTAAACTGCGGTGGTTCCTTCTTGTTTTGCTTTACATAAGCATCGCGGAAGGCAGCATTGATTTCGCCGGGGGCTTCGGGACTATAGGCTTGAGCAATGATAATACCATCGCAGAGTGCTTGACACACCGAGAAGATATTAGACGTGTTCAAACCATTGCCGCCAACGATCGTACCTTGATAACCCAGTTCCCGCAGTTGCCGGATCGAGTTACCTCCATCGGCTGCCAATCCTGAAATAACAACTAAGTCGGGTTGGAGAGCGAGTGCATTACCAATTTGAGCTTGGAAGTCCGTGTCAGTAGTTTGGAACTTTTGGACGGTGACGATATCCAGCCCTTGGTTTTTAATCGCTTGCTGGAAAATTTCTGTTTCCGATGTCGTGAAAGCGTCATTTTGAGCATAAAAGACAGCGACTTTTTTAATCTTAGGATTAAGCTTAAGCGCTGCCTTTACTGCATTGGGAGCTACAAGCGAAATAGGTGCAGAGACACGCGCAATATACTCACCAATCTCAGGAATCCCTTTGGCAGTATTCGATGCACCAAGGACTGGCACTTTTGCTCGTTCTGCGATTGGATTGGCACTAAATGCCTGCTGAGAAGACGATGGCCCAACAATGCCAACCACTCGATCTTGATTAATTAGAGTTTGGAAGGCGTTGATGGCTCCTGCTTCATCTCCTCCAGTGTCTTGAAACACCATTTTAATAGGAGTACCATTAACACCTCCCCTGTCGTTGAAATATTTCTCAGCAATTTTGACACCACCCACTGATTCCTGAGCTAAAAGAGCATAGTTGCTGGTTTGCGAGAATGCTGCTCCAATTGGCAGGGCAGTGCCCCAATTGGGTGTAGCTGCTGCTGGTGTATTGCTCGGAGTATTAGTGGTGGTGGTGGTAGGTTGATTGGTTTGACTGCAAGCAACAACCAGTACAAAAGTGATGAACGAGGTGAGAATTTGAGTAAAGATACTTTTCTTAAACATCTTAGGACTTCCCCATTGAGTATGTGCAACTACAATATTGCTGAACATTTAGTTAGGTAATTGGTAGTTGGAAATTGGGAATTGGGAATTGGTAATTGGTAATTGTATCTTACTCCGAACTTTCGCCAACTGGGATAAGGCGAGAACAACTATAGCCTTTCTCAGTAACATGAGCCGCTCTCGCGGGCATAGGGCATCAGTTGCGAGCGGTGTGTACCTCATTTTATTGAGAACCGCTATAACCAGCGGCGGTTAATTACTCATCTGAGAATTGTGCTGAACATTTAATAATTTGGGCATTGGGCATTGGGAATTGGGCATTGGGCATTGATAAAAACAGCTATCCGTATATCCGTGACTTCCGTGTCGTGCTGTTACTTCAAACTCTTGACTTCTGTCTCTGTATTTTTAACGTGATGGTTGTTATTGTTTAACAGCAATTCCTCGTCCCAGGTCGATGTAGAGGCGGAAAAACCATTATTTGCAGCATTGTTTCCAGAATCCGCTGCTATTGCTGGCAATTTACGCCGATTTCCCCACCAAACCCCTGCTGCAAAAGTCAGGGATGCGATCGCAACTCCTCCCCCTATTCCCGCCCACCATAAAGACACGGGTAAATTATTAAAATTAATTTCTGTTACCTTTGGAGATGTCTCTTTCTTTGCCTCGTCTTCTGAGTGTTTATTGCTGCCACCCCGCAAAGATTGTGCGTAAAGTTGAGGTGCTCGCTGCGTTACTATCAAATCTCCCTCGAATAAACCCCTCTTCACTTCAACTAAATCTCCGGCCGTTTGACCTTGTTCAATTTCAACAGCTTGATAAGCATTGCCATTTTGGACGTAAACGGTTTTTTTCCCGCTAACATCCACTACCGCCGCACTCGGAATTGCTAAAATATTTGTGGCAGTTTTGTCGGTTAAAATCTCCAACTCAGCAAACAGTCCTGGCTTTAATTCACCGTTAATATTATCTAGTTCTGCTTTGACCGGCACCACCCGCGTTTCTCCTGACACGGATGACCCAATTAAGGCGATTTTTCCATTGAAAGTGCGATCGGGTAAATTAGCGACTTTTACCCTGACTTCCTGACCCTGTTTTACTTTATTCAGGTCTTTTTCGTAAATATTGGCTGTGGCAAAAACGCGGCTGTCATTTAAGAGACTCATCAACGGTTTTTCAGCGTTTACTGACTCTCCTGGGGTGATTTCGCGATCGGCTACCGTCCCCGAAATCGGAGCAACTACGGTAACGAGTCCTCGATCGTTGGCAACAGTTCCTAATTGTTGGAGCCGCGCTTGATAGGCTGCGTCAGCCAAGCGAATGCGCGACTGAGCGACTTCGACGGCAGTTTTGCCGCGTTTGACTTGGTTCTCGGCTTCTAGGACTTCCCGGCGGCTCTGAGCTCTGGTAAGTTGAGCTTTTGCTTCTGCTACTCTGCCTTGAGATTCCCGCAATTCCCGCATTGGGAGGTCTACTTCGGCTTGTTTAATTTCGGTTTGGGCTTTGATAACTTCTGGACGGCTTTTTGCCTTAGCAACAGCCGCTGTTGCTTCGGCGAAGTGGGCTTGCGATTCCAGCATTGTGCGCCGCGCGATCGCCCCTGATGCCACTAATTCTTTGTCGCGATCGAACTGTTCTTTAGCAATAGTTAATTCTGTTTCTGCCCGCGCTACTTCGGCTTGCGCTATTTCAACTTGACGCTGATAGTTTTCTTTAGCGGCTTGCACAACTGAACGCTTGTTTACTAATTCTTGTTCTTGTTGGTACTGCTTAGTTACCGCTGCCAATTGGGTTTGGGCTTGGGCGATTTCTGCTGCGGATATTTGACTTTGGCGATCGTAATTTTCTCGTGCTAGTTTGAGATCGCCTTCCGCTTGCTGCAAATCTGCCTCAGCTTCGGCACGTTTCGAGAGAGATTCAACCCGCAACTGTCCTAATTCTGAACTCGATAACACCGCAACGGGTTGGCCTTTTGATACTTTGTCCCCAGGCTTAACCAGCAACTCTATTACTTTCCCAGCAACAGGAGCCGTAACTTCTACTTTTTCGTTGGGTAAAGTTTCAATTTGTCCTGTGGTTTTGATGCCGATATCTAGCCGCTGGCGAGCTGCAGGGGAAACTTTAATTCCTAATCGTTTTGCTGTTGCGGCATCGACAGAAATAGCAGTAGGAGTTTCAGTTGCTTCGTCGCTATGCTGAAATTCATCTCCGTGGCCAGCGTGGGCAAACACAGCGGCAGGAGAACTTAGCAAAATTAGGCTGAGCAAACTTCCCGAAAAGCTGCTAATAATTGCCGGACATTGAGCATATTTGTGGAATATCATCGTTGGCATTGTCCTTGAAATCAGGTTGAGTGCCACAGGTTTAGCAGTTGGTATTTTGCCAAAGTAAGTAAGTTATACCCCTTAAGTAAAGTTACTTATTAGCATTTTCCAAGAAGCGACCGCTAAGCAATGACCAAGAGCTAGAAATGCTCTACTCAACCTAGTATTTCACGGTCAAATGAAATTAGGATGAAATTAGGATGAAATTAGGAGAAAATTTTGAATCAGCAGCCCAGATGCCCACCAGATTCTAAAATACGAAGATAAGTTTCGCCTAATGACAAGCGATTGTGCTGTAGATTTTTTTCCGGTTTTTTTATCTCTGCTGGCGCTGCAATTTCTTTTGTCAATTCGCTCAGTAGCTCATCTACGGCTGCATTTGATTTATAAGTGCTGTTTAATTCCAAGGTATTCAATATCATAAACTACCCTCTCTATGTATATAGCTTTTTGCTGACCTATCTATTACTTTAGAGGTAGGGCAGATCCATTGTCTACAGTATTCTTACGTAACTTTCTACGACTTTAGAGGTAGGACGGCTCAATTATCTACAGTATGTGTAGGTACTCTCAGGAAACTGAGGTGGAGTCAGACCAATGCTGACAGCCACTGTCGAGCTACATTACTTTGTCTACCAAGGTTGTCGCCACTTTTTCATTTGCTCAATTTCTTGCTTTGGTGAAGCAAGTCTTTTCGGAACTCTTGAGCTACTGTGATTAAGGTCACTCATTTTCGGGATTTGGGTCACGTTTTGTTGAAGTGAGCAAAATTACTGTTTGTACCAAGCTTGCCGCCACTGTTTCATTTGCTCAATTTCTTGCTTTTGCGAACTCAGAATTTCTTGAGACAATTTCTTCATTTCCGGGCGTTTTGACTTCTTCAAAGCATCTTCAGCCATCACTAAAGCTCCTTCGTGGTGAGGAATCATCGCATTGATAAATCGCAAGTCAAATTGGTCGTCAGCGGCCCCTAAATCCATGCTCATCATCATGCTTTGCATTTGTTCGGGAGTCATTGCCATCATGTGACCCATTGGAGCGTGATAAGCCATCGGGGTACTGCTGGCTTTGGGATACCAAGCTTTTCGCCACTCTTTCATTTGATTGATTTCGCGGTTTTGAGCAGCAATTATATCAGTGGCAAGTTTTTTCATTTCCGGGCGTTTTGATTTATTCAGCACCTCTTTTGCCATGTTTACAGCACCTTGATGGTGTACTGTCATGCCATCAATAAATCGCAAATCGTAGTCGGCATCAGCAGGGCCTAAATCCATTGACATATCGTGATTCGTGCCATGATTCATGCCATGATTCATGCCACCGCCTTGGGCCACGTTTTGCTTGTTGTTTGCTTCGGTTGCAGCCGTAACGTTTGGGGCTGGAGTTTCACTGGAAGGGGCTTTTGAACAAGCTGCAAGCACTCCGCTGGTTAAAGCGGCTGTGGCGGTCAATATCAGGGCTGCAAAGCCTGTTTTTAATGAAATTGGTTTCATCGATTTTATATCCTTAAAACGGCCATTTATCTTCAGCTTTCCACATATAAATGAAATTAGGATGAAATTTTTGCCTCGGAATTGTAAAGAATTATTGCTGTGCCGTCGATCGAAATCAAATTTAAGATTTACAGGACTGACAACCGAATTATGTAGGGTGCACAGTGCGCGCCTTACCCTTATGGGTAGCGTGTCAAACCACTTTTTTGAGAATTTCGGATTTATTTCGCAATTCCTCTTGACTCTCCAGTGAACAGGAGACTTTACAATGGAGTTAATTCATTTATTGAGCAGAGTAGTTTCTGCTGAGGTTCAAACTATGACTTTACAGCTAAAAGTTCCTAAGATGGCTTGTTCTGCTTGTGCGAATACAATAACAAAAGCAGTCCAAGCCATTGACTCAGCCGCTGGTGTTGAGGCGGATCTCAAGACAAAATTGGTCACGATTCAAACCGCTAAGTCGGAAAGTGAAGTTAGGAAAGCGATCGCATCTGCGGGCTATCCAACTATTTAAAGACAAAGGGTAAATGTCTCATTGAGGATGGCATATATGGACAATCTCACACTTAAATTGCGGGGCATGAGTTGTGCTTCTTGTGCTTCCTCTATCGAACAAGCAATTCAATCTGTTCCCGGCGTACTTGAGTGTCGTGTCAATTTTGGGATGGAACAAGCAACCATCCAATACGACTCCAAGCAAACCAACTTAGAAACAATTCAATCGGCGGTTGATGATGCGGGATACCAAGCTTTGCCACTTCAAGAAATGGCGGCGACAGAGGATGATTCCGAACAAGCCGATCGCAAATCTGAATCTCAAACATTGCAGCGGAAACTCTGGACATCAGGTATCATAAGCATCCTGCTAGTTGTGGGATCTATTCCAGCGATGACTGGCTTGCATCTGCCATTTATTCCCGCATGGCTGCACAATTTTTGGCTGCAATTAGTCCTGACATCACCCGTACAATTTTGGTGCGGCAAATCGTTTTATGTGGGAGCTTGGAAATCCCTAAAACGGCGTGTAGCAACAATGGATACCCTGATTGCTTTGGGTACGAGTGCTGCTTACTTTTATTCTGTATTTGTGACATTTTTTCCCGGTTTCTTCACGGCGCAAGGTTTGACTCCTAGCGTTTACTACGAAGTAGCAGCCAGCGTTATCGCCTTAATTTTGTTGGGGAAAACCCTAGAAAATCGGGCGAAGGGAGAGACTTCCGAAGCCATTCGCAAACTCATGGGTTTGCAAGCAAAAACTGCTCGGATAATTCGCAACGGGGAAGAATTAGAAGTGCCGATCGCCCAAGTGGAGATTGGCGACATCGTGCAGGTGCGGCCGGGAGAGCAAATCCCTGTAGATGGAGATGTTATTGAGGGTGCTTCGACGGTAGACGAAGCAATGGTTACGGGAGAAAGTTTGCCCGTTAAAAAGCAGCTTGGCGACGAAGTTATCGGAGCCACAATTAACAAAACTGGCAGCTTCAAGTTTCGGGCGACAAGAGTTGGCAAAGATACATTTTTAGCTCAAATTGTCAAGATGGTGCAGGACGCACAGGGTTCAAAAGCACCGATTCAAAAGTTAGCCGACCAAGTGACTGGTTGGTTTGTTCCTGTAGTAATTGCCGTCGCTTTAGCTACTTTTATTATCTGGTTTAACGCGACTGGAAATATCACTTTAGCAATCGTAACAATGGTGGAGGTGCTGATTATAGCCTGTCCCTGCGCTTTGGGTTTAGCGACTCCGACTGCTGTGATGGTGGGAACTGGTAAAGGTGCAGAAAATGGGATTTTAATTAAAGGAGCCGAGAGTTTAGAATTGGCTCACCAAATCCAAATTATCGTGTTAGATAAAACAGGAACTCTCACAGAAGGCAAGCCGACTGTAACTGATTTTGTGACAATTAAAGGAACGGCGAACAGCAATGAGTTAAAGTTGCTGCAATTGGCGGCCTCTGTAGAACGAAATTCGGAGCATCCTTTGGGGGAAGCTGTTGTGAGGTACGCTCAATCTCAAGAGGTTAATTTGACGGATGTTAAGGATTTTGAGGCGATCGCGGGGAGTGGTGTGCGCGGAGTTGTAGCCGGAAAGTCGATCGCCCTGGGAACGCTGAGGTGGATGCAGGAACTAGGCTGCGATACTGAATATCTGGAACTGCGCGGGAGAGCTTTGGAAGCTGCGAGCAAAACGGTTGTTTGGATGGCTGTAGAAGGCAAAATAGAGGCAATTCTGGGCATTGCCGATGCTCTCAAACCATCGTCCGCGCAGGCGGTGAAAGCCCTTCAAAAGCTCGGTTTAGAGGTGGCGATGCTGACGGGGGATAATCGCGCGACTGCGGAGTCGATCGCCCAATCCGTGGGCATTACTCGCGTTTTTGCCGAAGTTAGACCAGACCAAAAAGCAGCTCAAATCCAAGCCCTGCAACGCGGAGGAAAAATTGTCGCGATGGTGGGAGACGGGATTAACGATGCACCGGCTTTGGCCTTAGCAGACGTGGGAATTGCGATCGGCACCGGCACCGATGTGGCGATCGCAGCCAGCGACATTACCTTAATTTCAGGAGATTTGCAAGGCATAGTTACAGCAATTAAACTTTCCCGCGCCACCATGCGGAACATCCGCGAAAATCTGTTTTTTGCGTTTGTTTACAACATCGCTGGAATACCGATCGCGGCGGGCATTTTGTTCCCCATTTTTGGCTGGCTGCTAAATCCAATTATCGCCGGTGCAGCAATGGCTTTCAGTTCAGTCTCTGTAGTTAGTAATGCTTTGCGATTGCGTAATTTTCAAGCCAAATCTAGTGGCTAAATTAGGAGTTTCCCCAAACCTCCTGGTAGGCAAGGCGCACAATCCATCGATTTATTAACGCACATCTCTTGCATAAACTCGGATAAATTTTAAAAATGTTGAACCAACGTCAAATCTTAGGAAGCCTCGGAAGTTTAGGAATTATGCTCGGAATTGCATCGGGAGTTCGAGCAAATCAAATATCAATCCCTCCTGCAAATTCAACCGCTCAATTTCGGCATATCGAACAGCCGTTAAGTTTAAAAATTGGCGTAACAGCAGCCGGATTGACATTAATTGGTTTAGAATTATGGTGGTTTTTGTTCCGTAAAAAGCCAGCTAAAACCAGGTAAACTTTGCCGGCGCGGTTTTTTCCAGCAAGAAATGGCTAAAATTGAGGAAGCTTAAAAAATTTGGAGTGAGCTAAATGAAACTACTACACACGATGCTCCGAGTCGGCAATCTGGAAGAATCCCTCAAATTTTACACCGAGGTTCTGGGCATGAAATTGCTGCGGCAAAAGGACTATCCAGACGGTAAATTTACTCTGGCTTTTGTCGGTTACGGCGACGAATCAGACACTACAGTTTTGGAGTTAACATACAACTGGGGCGTCACAGAGTACAATTTGGGAGATGCTTACGGTCACATTGCGATCGGCGTTGACGACATTTACGGTACTTGCGAAGAAATTAAAGCCCGCGGCGGTAAAGTCAGCCGCGAACCCGGCCCGATGAAGCACGGTTCAACAGTCATCGCTTTTGTGCAAGACCCAGATGGATATAAAGTTGAATTAATTCAACTGGCAAATCAAGGTAGCAACGCCCAGAAAGTAAGTGCGGCGAGCGCATCTTAGAGTTCGTCCTCCTAGTCCTGGTAGGGTGCGTCAGAAACAAACTTTTTGAGTTAAGTTGAAACTGTTTCTGTGACGCACCCTACTGAGGGGATTTAGGGGTTTTCAACACTTTTAATTCGATCGCACCGACGGTACAAACTGCTGCAAGTAACTCTTTTGCCACAAAATAGAAAAACTGGTGCCTATTTGGCTTAAGCTATCAAATTTAGGAATTAATTTAGATTCTCGGCGCTTGTCTAAAGCAGCGAGTACCGAAAAAAACACAGCTAATACTAACAAAAATACCACCATCACAATAAAGAAAATAGTCCAATAAACTACAAATTCGCTTGTGTAGCTGACGGTAAACATCGAGTTAATCACTGAATCCGATATATACAAGAGCAGCCCTACTGAAAACCACACCCCCAACAATACCCATGTCCACTTAAACATATCTGTGGCAGTCTTATTATTCTTAGACACAGAAAGTTCTAAATCTCTAATTAGGCTGTTAATTTTGGATGTTACTTCATACAAAGTATATTGCAAAGAATCTCTGATAGAATTTAGCTCGTTGTCGAGATTTATGCACTGCTCGGAGGTGCTTTTGTCTAAACTGAGGTTTTGGAGTTTCTTGCGGTGCACAGACAGTTTATGGCCTAGGGTGTAATCCCATTTTTGCAGCCGCTCTATAGTCAAATACAAAAGTTCCCTATTAGCATCTAACAAGCTCTGGCAATCTACGATCGACTTAACTAACTTGCTGAGATTGTTGATCTGCTCGTCTACCGTATTTTGGTCTTCACTCTGTTTAGCTGACAAGAAACTTGCCATCTCGACATCCCGATCGCCGCACAGCGACAAAGCCTCACTATACACCTTGTCAATTTCCATTTTATCTAGATACAGTGACGCTTTGCACTCCTCTATTTCGGGAATAGTCAAACCTTCTAAGGGCTGATGTTTTACTACATTAAATTTATATACTAGGGCTGTCAGAATCAGCGCCGATTTCCGGTCAAGCTTGTCTTTGTAAGGTTCTAAAATAATTACAGCTAGATTTTTGACTCTCGCTTCCGGGTGGTGCAGGAACTCAAAAATTTTGGCAAGTATTTTGGAGAATTCCAAGTCATTAAAATTCTTTTCCGCAGCTTCCAAAAAGTTGGTTGCGCCTGCATCCTTTTTGGGATTCAATTTGTAGGAACCCGTAACTGCGATCGCAGCAAATACTCTCTCGATCCAAAACAGATATTCTTCGCAATCCATTGGCATACCCGGCAGCAGCCAGCTCGGGCCGTACACCCAAAAATCTAGACAATTCTCATATTCCTTACTGCTGTCATTTCTACTGTCGCCCAAAGCAAATTTGTTGCTTGCTAACAGTTTAATTTGCTCTTCTACAACCAGCCGCTCAATTTCCCCTGCATTGATTGTGACATTGACAGCACATTCCTTGTTTTGTCGTTGCCCTGCTTCATCCAACCAAATTGACTTAATACTAACAGCCGCAGACCACCGAATTAAAGGAGTCGATCCCTTTCGCGCTTCTTGTTCTAACGCCGCCAGCAGATTTTTGCTAAAATCACTTGCTCTACCTTCTCTGTCACTTGCTCTCAGCTCATCTCGCACCTTTCCCAATGCCTGAATCCCCAAAGCGCGAAACAGCAAATTCGGATGCGGTTTTCTGACGGACTCGGGTATATTTTCTCTGAATATTCCGCTTTTCGCTACGCCCACAACTTCAGCAAAAGGCTCGCTCCCGCACTGTTGCAGGATTTTTTCAACTATGTTTATTCTTTGCCAGGGTTGAGTATATTTAGTGAGAATGAAGATTAGCGCTGTGCCGCTGCACCCGATCGACTCAGGGATGCTACTGCGATCGAGTTTCCACATATTGCTCGTCATAATTTGTCCCCAGGACAATTACTAGATATGGACGCCGTTGTTTGATGCTAAATTCAGCATTACATTTACTGCTGCTTTTTGTCAATATTAGTCCTGGAGGCATAGGGAGTTATAAACCCGGTTTCACCAGTAAATTTCTCCTGACTAAACCCCAGATTTTTCTGATAAACCGGGTTTAGCAAGGCAAAGGCGCGCCCCTAACTCAATATATAATTTTGCAGTAACCAGTGAAATGTCAAAATTTTAGGTTGGGTCACGAAACCCAACCTACTATAGTCATTTTTTTGTCGGAAGTTTTAAGATTTTGTCGCTCACCATTTGGTCAACTATTAAGTCGCTGATAATCTGAGCCCCGTGGGAGGTAAAGTGCAAGCCGTCATTATTTTTTACATAACCTCGCTTCCCCGATTTATTAGCCACTACTGGCACAAATCTTCCTGCTTGTGCAAAAGTGTCCCAAGTAGAAATAAATTCGATTTTGGCTGAAGATTTGCTGGCATTTTTATAAATATCGTTCATGATGGGAAAAGCTTTGAGATACGAAGATTTGTTAGGCATCGATTGACCGACCCAATACACTTTTCTCACCGATGACGAATCAAGTAAATTGGCATATTTTTCAACTCTTTCTTGATAAGCTTTTTGCCATTCTTTTGTCATAACAGCCCGACCTTTTCCTTGAGAATCAATGATATTTTGACGGTCATTGGCACCGAACAAAACTACCACTACATCCGGCTGGTAATTATTAATAATTTGGCGAGTTCTGGCATACCAGTCATAATAATCTATCCGATTTAATCCGGTCGATACCTTGTAGTCGATTTTCGTATCGGCGATATTGTATTTTTTCTTAAGAGTGTACTGGAGTTGAATTCCTAAGTCGAACATTACGGAATCTCCAATAAATAAAAATCTGCGATAAGGTCTGGTTAGTTTAGGTTTAGCTGGGGTTGGTTTTTTAGCATTAGCAGGCTTTGGGGGTTTAACGGCCGCTTTTGTTTCGGTTTTGACCGGAGGAAGTTCTGATTCTTTGGGGAGGCTATCGAAGTTAATATCTTTAATTTTGCTCCAAAAATTTTGTTCTGATTTTCTGAAACCGTCTATTTCGATCTGGCGCGCTGCTTCTTTAATTTCTGCACTGGCGAAAGGAGTTGAAGCAAAGCTTTTCAGAAATAATGATAAGTTTGAAAATATTAAAGTGAGAATGACAGAAGTAACAATTAGCAAAAATTCCCGGTCTTTCATATTTCTTAGAAATTAAAGTAAATAAAAGGCGGAACGGTACTAGGGCCCAACATCAAGATAGTATACACGAGCAGCGAAACTAAGACAACCCGAAAGAAAATGTTTTTTAATGACAATAAGGTTTGCAATAGTTTCGCGATGCGATCGCCCCACAAGTTGATCGCGCCAATGACTGCAATTACTAAATACAATTGCCAAAAGTTAAATTGAAAAGTTGCGACTGCAGGATGGAAAATTCTTTCAAAAAAACTCACCGCCGTTTCCCAGTTGGGAGTGCCGAAAAATACCCAGCTACAAGTAACAAAAGTAAATGTTAGCAGCCAACTGCAAAATTTAGCAACTCTGGGAAAGGCATAGTCTAATTTAAAGTGGATAGCTTGGGGGATATCTTTACATAAATGGTTGACAATTAATCCTAAACCGTGAATTGCTCCCCAGAAAATAAAGTTTAAACCTGCCCCGTGCCAAAATCCGCCGATCGCCATTGTCATCAGTAAATTTAGGTACTTCCTCAACTTGCCGTATTTGTTGCCGCCAAAGGGAAAGTAAACGTAATCCCTCAGCCACTCGGAAAGACTGATGTGCCACCGTTTCCAAAATTCTTGCAGGCTGAGCGATCTGTATGGCATATTAAAGTTCGCAATGGGTTTAAAACCCAGCAAACACGAGATGCCGTTGGCTAAATCCGAGTAGCCGCTGAAATCTACGTAAATTAGACAGGAATAGGAAATTGCCGCGAGGATTAAATCGATGCTGCTGTACTGCTGGGGGACTTTGAATGGCAAGTCAGTGAAGTTAAACAAAAAGCTCGATAAAGTATATTTTTTGAAGAGTCCAGACAAAATCACAACTATAACTTCTTCAATTTTATAGTCGTATTTTTCCGGTGAATTTAGCTGCCAGTAAAATTCGCGAGCTCGCGAGATTGGCCCGGAGGCAATTTGCGGAAAGTAGGTAATGTAGGCGGCATAGTCTACAAATTTCGGACAAGGGATTTTTTGCTGGTAGCAGTCGATTAAATGAGAAATCATTCTAAAAGTGTAGAACGACACGCCGACGGGGGCGATTATTTGCAAAACGGGAAAGTTGGCTGGAATTTGTAGCTGGTTCAGTCCCTCAAATAAAGAAGTTACAAAGAAGTTGCAATATTTAAAGATGCCGAGATAGCCAATGTTGAAAACTAAGCCGGAGATGAAAGCAATTTTTTTATACTTACTGTTGCCGAGAAGCCGGAGAATGATATAATTGTAGACTGTAGAGAAAATGAGGAGCAAGAGAAAGTCAAAGCTCCAAAAGGAATAAAATAATAAACTCGAAGCTAACAAGACAATTTTATACAAATCGACTTGGGGTTTCACCGAGACGATCAGGCTAAAAATAATGAGGAAAAATACTAAAAATTGGTAAGTGGGAAATAGCATAAATCTCAGCCGATAAAAAATCTTGTTTGTGGCAATATTTTTATAAGTACAGCCAGCGAACCTATCCCCAAGGGAATCGCCAGAGTCGGTCTGAACGCACCAAATTTCGGGGTGGATTGCGGACTGTAAGCTTTTGCAAGAGGTCAATTAGGTCATAACTTCCCCCCTAGTTAACCGCACTCATAAATTCATAATCCTGTTTAAAGATTATGATGGTTGTGAGACGATGTATTAACGGATAACAACAGGAATCCCCTTGATTGCGAGGAACCAACGTGCAGCCAACAGACCCTAGCAAATTTACAGATCAAGCCTGGGAAGCCATTGTCAAATCCCAGGATGTAGCCCGCCGCTTTGCCAATCAGCAGCTAGAGGTTGAACATTTAGCCATCGCCCTTCTCGAACAGCAAGGGCAGGCCAACAGCATTCTCAGCAAAGCTGGAGTCGATGCCCCCCGCTTGGCCCAGCAGTTAGATGCTTTTGCCAAACGACAGCCCAGAGTTGCCAACGCTGACCAACTATACCTCGGTCGCGGCTTAGAAGTTATGTTAGATGTTGCCGAGGCCACCAGGGCGACTTGGCAAGATAATTTTATCGCCGTTGAACATTTATTAATTGGTTTAGTAGAAGACGAACGAGTCGGCCGCAGGTTGCTGACAAAAGGCGACGGGCCGCCGGGCCGCCCCGGTTACGATCGCAAACCCCCAGCCGGTACACTCGATCGACCAAAACTCGAAGAAGCCATCAAATCTTTCCGCGCCACTGCTAAAGCCCAAGAAAAAAATTCCGAAACGGGGAAAGGCAGCCGCAGCAACGCTAAAGCCCAAGATCAAGATGGGGAAGCTAACTCGGACGCCCTCAGCAAGTACGGCCGCGATTTGACAGAAGCCGCCAAAGCCGGCAAACTCGACCCAGTAATTGGCCGCGACGAGGAAATCCGCCGCGTGGTACAAGTTCTTTCCCGCCGCCAAAAAAACAATCCGGTGTTAATTGGCGATCCGGGAGTCGGAAAAACTGCGATCGCCGAAGGTTTAGCCCAGCGAATTGTCAACGGCGACGTACCGGAATCTTTGAAAAATCGCCAGCTATTTAGCCTCGACATGGGGAGTTTAATTGCTGGGGCAAAATTCCGGGGCGAATTTGAAGAACGATTGCGGTCTGTTCTGCGGGAAGTCATAGATTCCGACGGGCAAATTGTCCTATTTATTGACGAATTGCACACAGTTGTCGGCACCGGAGGCGGTGGCAGTTCCGGTTCGGGGATGGATGCGGGAAATTTGTTAAAACCCATGTTGGCGAGAGGCGAATTGCGCTGCATCGGCGCTACAACTCTCGACGAATTCCGCAAGAATATTGAAAAAGATCCTGCACTAGAACGTCGATTTCAACAAGTATTTGTCGGCGAACCCAGCGTGGAAGATACTGTTTCGATTTTGCGCGGATTGAAAGACCGTTACGAACGCCACCACGGGGTAAAAATTACGGATTCGGCCCTGGTAGCTGCTGCAACTCTGTCTTTTCGCTATATTTCCGATCGCTTTTTGCCGGACAAGGCGATCGACCTCGTAGATGAAGCGGCCGCCCACTTGAAAATGGAGATTACCTCTAAACCTGTGGAATTGGAAGGAATCGACCGCCGGGTGATGCAGTTGGAAATGGAAAAATTGTCGATCGAAGGCGAAGGAAAAGGTGCTCTAGCCCCTGGGCTCGGCTTCCGCGTCGAACGCATCACATCGGAGATTGACATCTTAAAAGTCAAGCAGGAAAAATTGTCTTCTCAGTGGTTGGGCGAAAAGCAGTTGTTGGATGCAATCAATAAATTGAAAGCAGAAGAAGACCAACTGCGAGTGCAAATCGAACAAGCAGAAAGGGCTTACGATTTGAATAAAGCCGCACAGTTAAAGTACGGCAAGTTGGAAACTGCGGTGCGCGATCGCGAAGCGAAAGAAGCGGAACTTTTGAAACAGCAAGCTCAAGGTTCTTCCCTGCTGCGGGAAAAAGTTACTGAGGGCGATATTGCGGAAATTGTCGCCAAATGGACGGGCATTCCGGTTAACCGATTGTTAGAATCCGAACGCCAAAAATTGCTGCAATTGGAAAAACACTTGCACCAAAAAGTCATCGGTCAAGAGGAAGCTGTAACAGCCGTGGCGGCGGCAATTCGGCGCGCTAGGGCGGGCATGAAAGACCCCGGAAGGCCGATCGGCTCTTTCTTGTTTATGGGCCCGACAGGCGTGGGAAAAACTGAGTTAGCCCGGGCGTTGGCGGAGTTTTTGTTTGACAGCGATGATGCGATCGTCCGCATCGATATGTCGGAATACATGGAGAAACACAGCGTTTCCCGGTTGGTAGGAGCTCCCCCCGGATACGTCGGTTACGATGAAGGGGGACAACTTTCCGAAGCAGTGCGGAGACATCCTTATTCGGTAGTGCTGTTTGACGAAGTGGAAAAAGCGCACCCGGACGTATTTAACATTTTGCTGCAAGTGTTGGATGACGGCAGAATTACCGATTCTCAAGGTCGAGTGGTTGACTTTAGAAATACCGTAATTGTGATGACTAGCAATATCGGCAGCGATCACATTTTAGACGTGTTTACTAAGAAGGAAAAAACCGTCAAAAAACCTGCTAGTCGGAAGCAGGAAACGAAAGATTTGTCAAGTCAAAAGACAGATTATAAAGTGGCTGCCGATGGTACTGTTGAGGTGTCGGCCGAGCGAGTCGATACTGCCGAGAAGAGTGAAAATGAAAATTTATTGACTCAAGAACGGGAGACAGACCAAGAGTACGAACAGATGTTAAAACGGGTGATGACAGCGCTGCGATCGCACTTCCGGCCGGAATTTCTCAATCGGGTGGACGAAATAATTTTGTTCCACACTTTGAGCAAGGTGGAACTGCGGCAAATAGTCAGTATCCAAGTGAAGCGGATCGAGCGTTTGTTGGCAGAGCAAAAAATCACTTTGGAACTGTCGGATGCGGCGAAAAACCATATCACAGATGTTGGTTACGATCCGGTTTACGGTGCTCGTCCCTTGAAACGCGCCATCCAGCGGGAGCTGGAAAACCCGCTGGCTAACAAGATTCTGGAAAATGCGTTTGTGGAGGGTGATACAATTGCGATCGACTGCGAAAATAACTCTTTGCAATTTCGCAAAAAAGATTCTCGCCCAGCGCTGACAGGTAACAGTTTGTAGTTGCCGAATAGTTTGGAACAGGCAAGATGCCTGTTCCACCAAAAATTAATCTTCTTTTGTCCCAGAAAGCCTGGTAGTTTAAAATCATGAAACAACTAACTAGAATCACTCTGAATCCAGAAGTAATGGGAGGAAAACCCTGCATTCGCGGCTTGCGAGTCACTGTGGGTACTATAGTCGGACTGATGGCATCGGGACACTTACCGTCAGGCATTTTGCAGGCTTATCCCTACCTGGAAGAAGCAGATATATATGAAGCACTTGCCTATGCAGCGTGGCGAGTTGAAGAAGTAGAAATTCCTCTCAAAATAGCGTGAAAATTTTGATTGATATGAACCTGTCACCTGAATGGACTGTCGTATTTACTAAATACGGAATAGAGTCTATTCATTGGTCTACAGTCGGCGATCCTCGTGCCACCGATCGCGTTATTATGGAGTGGGCGCGAGTAAATGACTATGCCGTATTCACTCATGATTTAGATTTTGGCGCACTGCTGGCCGCAACCCAAGCTGATGCTCCCAGTGTCATTCAAGTCCGTATTCAAGACGTGCTGCCTGCTAATATAGAGAGTTTGATTGTGGAAGTGTTCCATCAATTTGAGCCACAAATTGAGTCGGGGGCGTTCATTTCTGTGGATGAAACGCGCTCTAGGGTGAGAATTTTGCCGATTACACTTCGATAATTATTTATGGCCTGTTTCACAAAAATTAATCTGCTTGTGGAACAGGCATCTTGCCTGTAATTCAAAAATTAAGAACAGGCAAGATGCCTGTTGCACAAAAAATAAATCTGCTTGTGCAACAGGCATCTTGCCTGTTCTTGAAAATAGTCAAGCCTGCTACTTAATATTACGAATTGCTCATCGTGCGGCTGCCATAGGCGTCCATGCTGTAGGCGGGAACGCGAACGCGGTAATCAATTTCTGTTCCCGTCACTGATTTTGCCAGTTGTTCAAAAGATTCATCGTTCCAATTCCGCTCGTGGATAGGCTTTGACTGTTCGCCCAGGAAATATGCTTGAGTGCCAATTACTGAGGCCGCGACCCAACCGACGATTAAAAGAGCGATTACAATAGTCATTTTTGCTTTTTCCTTAACTTTTGTTGCTTTATGTAAACTAATGTAACGAAAGTTTGTAATAAACGTCAAGGTACTGTAAGGTCGTGGCAACCGTCCGGCAGGTAGTAAATACCGCACCTAATCCTGAGTCTGTAGGGTGTGCTTAGTGTCAACAAGGGCTCGATCCCCCCTAGCCAACCCCTACTCCCCTTAAGAAGAGGGGGGGACAAGAGTGTTCTCAAAGTCAACCCCTACTCCCATTATCAAGGGGGATTTAGGGGGATCTAGACTGGGCTACCAGCGAGAGATACAGAGGGGTTTCAGGCTTAAGTTGACACGCTTTGGTAGGGTGGGCACTACCGCGCATCGGTAGCTAGCACAGTACCCGGATTGTGAACTGTATCCGAAATAGCAAAACAGATTGTTGAGAGTTTATAGTTAAGAAATTATAAGTTTTGCGTTAATAAATTACGATTAAAAGTCTGCCGCTCGCATGAGGAATAGCGGCCAAATTATGAGTTATGATTTATCAGTTTGGATTGGAACTAACAAATCCCAATTACCAAATTTTAAGTACAAATTACTAATTGCCAATCATCGCTACAAATCATGCCAAACTCAATGTTAAATAACGACCCGTTGTGGTTCAAAGACGCGATTATTTACGAAGTACCAGTTCGCGCTTTTGCAGACAGCAATGCAGACGGGATCGGCGACTTTAGAGGACTGACAGAAAAACTGGATTACCTGCAAAACTTGGGAGTAACAGCAATTTGGGTACTGCCATTTTTTCCCTCGCCGCTCCGAGACGACGGCTACGATACATCTCACTATACTACCGTCAACCCGATTTACGGCACATTAGAGGACTTTAAAGACCTTTTAGAAGCAGCGCACCAGCGGGGAATTCGGGTCATTATTGAGTTAATTGTCAACCACACTTCCGACCAGCACGCTTGGTTTCAGCGAGCACGCCGCGCCCCGAAAGGCAGTAACGAAAGAGATTTTTATGTGTGGAGCGACACGCCGGAAAAATATCAAGAGGCTCGGATTATTTTCAAAGATTTTGAAACCTCTAATTGGGCTTGGGATGCGGTAGCAAAAGCTTATTACTGGCACCGTTTTTATTCCCACCAACCCGATTTGAATTACGACAATCCGGCCGTCCGCCAAGCCATCTTAGATGTGGTAGATTTCTGGTTGGCTCTGGGAGTAGACGGACTGCGAATGGATGCGGTGCCTTACCTTTACGAGCGCGAAGGTACTAACTGCGAAAACCTGCCAGAAACTCACGTATTCCTCAAGCACTTGCGGAAGCACGTAGATGAGAAATTCCCGAACCGGATGCTGCTTGCTGAGGCGAATCAGTGGCCGGAGGATGCGGTTGAATATTACGCGGCCGGCGATGAATGTCACATGAACTTTCATTTTCCGCTGATGCCGCGTTTATTTATGGCTTTGTATATGGAAGATAGCTTCCCAATTAGCGATATTCTCCAGCAAACTCCGCAGATTCCCAATAACTGTCAGTGGGCATTGTTTTTGCGGAATCACGATGAATTGACGCTGGAAATGGTGAGTGATGAAGACCGAGATTATATGTATCGGGTTTACGCTCAAGACACTCAGGCGAGAATTAATTTGGGCATCCGCCGCCGCTTGGCTCCTTTGATGGGAAATAACCGCCGCCGCATCGAGTTGATGAATGCTTTGCTGCTGTCTCTTCCGGGTACGCCGGTGCTTTACTACGGCGACGAAATTGGCATGGGAGACAATATCTATTTGGGCGATCGCAACGGGGTGAGAACTCCGATGCAGTGGAGTGGCGATCGCAATGCCGGTTTTAGTCGTGCTAACCCGCAGCGGCTGTACGCACCGCCAATTGTTGACCCTGAATATCACTACGAATCTGTTAACGTGGACGCGCAGCGGGCGAATCCGAGTTCTCTTTGGTGGTGGATGAAACGCCTGATTGCAATTCGGCAGCGTTTCCAAGCATTCGGCCGCGGAACTTGCGAGTTCCTGTACCCGGAAAACCGCAAAGTTTTAGCTTTTGTGCGGACTTATCAAGACGAACACATCCTCGTAGTGGCTAATTTGTCACGCTTCGTCCAGACGGCAGAATTAGACCTTGCGCCCTTTAAAGGTGCTGTTCCGGTGGAGATTTTCGGCCGCACTGAGTTTCCTGCCGTTGGGGAGCAGCCTTACTTTTTGTGCTTGAGTCCTCACACGTTTTACTGGTTTACTCTTACTGCTAAACACGAAGATTTTTTGTCGCACGGTCATCCTACAGACTTGCCGAGTTTGGCGGTGATAGGCAATTGGAAAACAGCTTTTGCTACAAGTCAGTTAAGCGATATGCTGCTCAATATTTTGCCGGGATACCTGCGGCGCAATCGCTGGTTTAGCGGTACAGACAGGACAATTCAATCATTAGAAATAAGTGATGTTGTACCGGTTGAATGTAAAGATAGTGCGGGGGAGCAATCTCAAGTTTACATTCTGTTCTTGCAGTTGAATTATACTGAAGGTATGCCGGAAACTTACGTTTTGCCTTTAGGGTGGGAAGAGATTAAAGGCGATGTGGACGATCGGGCGATCGCGCGCCTGCAATTCCCAGAAACCAACAAGGAAGTCGGGGTACTATTTGATGCTGCAGGGGACAAAGGTTTTCTGAGCGCGCTGCTGGGGACGATCGCCAATTCTCGCAGTTACAGAGGTGTTGCAGGTCAACTGCTAGGAATTGCCGACAGTGCATTCAAATCAGAAGAAGAGTTAGGGCAGCTCGAACCTCACCTGTTCAAAAAAGAACAAAGCAATACATCCGCAGGTTACGGCGACCGCTTCGTCCTGAAAATATTGCGAAAAATCGAGGAAGGAATTAACCCCGAATTAGAAATCGGACGCTTTTTAACAGAGGGCAACTCGATCCAACACTACGCTCCAATTGCCGGAGCATTGGAATATCACACACCAGCAAAACAAGTCCTTACAGTCGGAATCCTACAAAAATTAATCCCCGACAGCGTAGATGCTTGGTCTTATACATTAGACACGCTGCGCGACTATTTCGAGCAAGTAATGACAGTAGAAGCAAAGCATTCCGGCGAGAATTTATCTACTGCCCCCGAAAATTATTTGCCGAACGCTTTGACCGGACAAACCCAGCGGCAGCAAAACTCGCTAGTAGCCGATTTATCCCTAGAAATTCCGGCATTAGCTCGCGAACTCATCGGCTCTTACTTAGCATCAGCCGAACTTTTAGGTCAGCGGACAGCCGAACTTCACCTCGCTTTAGCTGCTGACACAGAAAATCCCGCTTTTGCCCCAGAAAGCTTTACCTCCTTTTACCAGCGTTCCATCTATCAATACATGAGAAATGTGGCCGGAAGAACTTTGCTGGAGCTGAAAAAACGGATGTCCAAACTGCCGCCAGAAATACAAAAATCGGCGCAAAAGCTGCTCAACCGCGAAGATTTGCTCATGGAACGTTTCAAGTCTATTTTGAACTTGAGAATCACGGCCGATAGAATTCGCTGTCACGGGGACTTTCATTTCGGGCAAGTTCTTTATACAGGCAAAGACTTCGTAATTATTGATTTCGGAGGAGAACGCGATCGACCCTTAAGCGAGCGGCGGATGAAGAGGTCGCCCCTGCGAGATGTTGCAGGAATGCTGCAATCTATAAGTTACGCTGTTACTTTGGCACTCCGCAATGAAGTAGAAAGTGGGATGATTCGCCCGGAAAATCTCCCGGAGATGCAGCAGTGGGCGAACGTTTGGCACCGCTGGGTCAGCCTTACTTTTGTTAAGAGCTATTTGGCAACAGCAGCCGATGCAGATTTCTTGCCCAAATCTATACCGGAACTACAAGTTTTGCTAGATGCTTACATTTTGGAAAAAGCGGTTGGCGAGCTAGCCTACGAACTTAATTACCGCTTGGATTGGGCGCACATTCCGCTTCAGCGGATTGTAGAATTGCTGAATTTATAAGGGCGGGTTTATCTATACTCGTTAGGGTGCGTGACTTTCTAGCCACTCAAGTGGCAGCCCGATTCTTGAGAGTCACGCACCTTACATCACGAAATCTGCTTTGATAACGATTTTCTCGGCGAAGAGAATTCGCTCCTATAAAAACAAAGTCCGTGCAACCCCAGACTAGAAGAAAGATGGTAAAAAACCGATTTCGTATTACTTAAAATAAAGAGCGGCTTGATACAAAACTTGTTCTTGATGCGTTAACAAAGTGCAGTCAGAAAGCGGGTAAGCCACACAAGTAACAGCGTAGCCAGCTTGCAATTCTGACGGCTTCAAAAACTTTTGTTCGCTTTGGTCGATTTCACCACTCAGCAGTTTGACAACGCAAGCAGAACACTCGCCTTGCTTGCATCCATTCGGCAAGCGGATGCCGGCATCTTCTGCCATATCTAGGATATACTGGTCGTCTGGTACTGCGATCGTGCGATCGAGCGCGAGAGCCTCATTCACCAACCGAACTTGATAAACTGCCATTTTTTCCTTCTTCCTCGCGAAAGGGCGGGTTTACGATGCTGTTAGTCCTAGCAAATATTTCGGGTAAAACCCGCCCCTACAACTAGAAAGGGCGGATTTATATCGTGTATATCTAGACAAGTGCTTCTTGATAATCGAGATTTTCATCTAGATAAATAGCCCGAATATCCTCCGGCAAGTTTGATTCTAAACTTTGATATCCTTTTTGCAGCAAAGCCTTTACCTGAGCCGGCGAAATAGCTTCGCCTTCTGCTTGCAAATAAGCTGCAATTCGAGTTTCGCTCCAGCGGAAAGTCTGAGCCATCAACACGACTAAACGCGGCAGGGGCGCTAACAATTCTAAGGCTTGTTTGACGTAACACCACAGGGGAGGCGGAGCCGATTGCAAAGAGTAGTGAATCGACTCAACAGGGGGCAATTCAGCTTGATTTATGCAGACTGCGGTGACATTAATCAGCCAGTTTTGGAGACTGAGATTTTCGCCATCAGACTCTTGGATTTCGCGGCGCAAATCGAGGCCTCGGAGTTCGTGATAGATGTGCAGCCAAGTGTGGGCAAACAGGTAATCGCCTTGTACGGGCGATCGTACGGAATGGCGAATCAGGGAGTGGACAATTTGAGCGTAGCGGCAAAAAATCGCCGTGAAGAAGCGACCCTGATCGGGATGGTTTTGAAACAGAGTCAATAATTCCTGGTCGCTGTGATGGAACAGGGATTTGACCACAGGATGGTTGAGTTCTGAAAAATTAGGTGTTTGCACAATTGTTCTGAAAAGGTTTGGAGAATAAATGCGGGTGCAGCCCGATTCTACACGATTTGTCGATCGATGTTCCAGAGTTGAGGCTGATTTTGTTGGGGCGATGTGCGATAGATATCAGGAGGGGTGCGATCGCGCTCAATAGCCTTAAACTTCATCTTGTCTGCCTTTCAAGATTGTTAAGACATATCCTGCACTTGTCGCTTACCTAAAAATTTGAATGATTCCAGGCAAGCGACAATTACTTTATTGTGATATAATAAGATAGTTGACAGATTAGTGATTCATCAATCTTTTTTTGAGATCGGCGTGGGAAAATAGCACTATTGGTGAATATTTAGTAAGTTACTTTGAGGGTTAAAGCTATGCTGATAAGTAATCCAGTGCAAGGTAAAGCGACTACCCCAGTTAGCTCTAGAACAATATATTCTAAGTTGACAACTATATATATTACTAAAAAACTCATCAAATTTGGAGATGTTGTATATCAATTTTGTAACGTTACTGGATTTAAAATAACTGAAGTTAATGTTATAAATACACCCGACGGGAAATATTTTATATTTTTTCTGATCGGCTGTTTTTTGACTTTTATCGGCTGTTTTTCGATTTTTATAAATATAAATTTTTGGGGAGCATTTTTATTTACGATTACAGTAGTAATTGTAATGCTAAACATTTTGCCAAAAAAACATGGACTGGAAGTATCTATGAATTCTGGTGAAAAGGCTGTATTTACGACAAACGATCTAAAGGGACTCAAAACAGTAATTGCAGAATTATCCAAATTCATCGAGAGTGAAAATGAAAGAGAAAATTGTGCCATCGATATTAACGCTCGAAAGATCACATTTGCAAGATATATCGAAAATCAGGCAAGAAGCTGGGCAGATTTTGGTTCTGCATCGTTATACGAACATCTTAATCAGCCAACCAAAACATACGAGACAAGTGCAAATTCGGAAGATGCGATCGCCCAAACGCTCGCCTGCATTCGAGAAGCCAACCTAGCAGGGAATTTAACCACCGAAGTTCCAGCAACATGGGCAACTATCCACCTGGCACAAGTAATAAAAAGTCAAGGATTAATCGCTAACTTCGAGTTAGTAGCCGACGCAACGAGCAAACATTTGCTCCTGCACCTCAATCCTAAAGGGAACAACAGTAGCACTGACAAAATTGCTGACAGTCAATTCGACTGGCTAAACCAGGAATTTCCAAAAGAGATACTTCCCTTACTGCAAGATTTGGAAAGTGAAGATCCTGCTGTTCGTGCTAAAGCTGTATTGTCCTTGGGAGAATTCTACCGTGAGCGAACAAAATGAGTTCACCGAGTCAAAAACCAGGACAATTCAATTGATATGTCATATTTTGGAAAACGATCCGTCTTCTCTCGTTCGCACTAACGCTGCTGAAGCTTTGGCTAAAATGGGTGCTGACAGCAAAGAGGCGATCGCTACTCTATATCAAGCTGCATTGGAAGATAGCGACCCAACTGTTCGGGCTAGTGCAGTCGCCGCCCTAGGAGAGATTTACAGAAATGCTATAATTTTTAATGTACTAAATCAAGCCATTAAAACTATGTCAGAGCGCAAAGTACAAATGAACTTTAACGCCCCCGTCACAGGTGCTGCTGGGAATGTTGAAGGTGATTTCATCAATAATCCACCTCAGAATTTAGTTGATGCAGCAGCAGAAATTCAGCAATTGCTGAATCAACTAGCTCTGATTACTCCAACTCTGACTCAAGCCGCTGTAGCTGAAGTAATTCAGCATGAAATCAAGGACAATCCGACCCTTAAACAGCGGTTGCGGAGTGCATTAAAAGCAGGTGGCATTGAGGCTTTGAAAGCAATCTTCAATCATCCGCTAGTCAGTGTTCCTATTGAAACTATTAAGGGTTGGATAGAAGCTGAATAATATTAAGCGCTCGCACTTTTTATATACCGAAAGCGGGAGTTATCACCCTTGAGCAGATCGAGGCTATCAACCGTGAAGCCCGCTAGGAAAACCACATCCTCCGCCCCCAGGAGTCTCAATGACAAACACATCCCCCGGCTGCATTTCCACAGTCGCCGTACTCCCCAAATCCTCAACTTTTCCCTCCACCGTTTCAACATAATTACGCCCAACTTTCCCCGCTTCACCCCCCTTCAAACCGCAAGGAGAAATCACCCGCCGCCCCGATAAAATTCCCGCCGTCATCGCCTCCCGAAACCGCACTCGCCGCACCACTCCATTACCGCCGCGATGACATCCATTCCCGCCGCTATTAGCCAGAATTTCAAAACTTTCCAACAACACCGGAAACCGCCATTCCAAAACTTCGGGATCGGTTAAACGCGAATTAGTCATGTGAGTTTGTACCGCATCAGTGCCGTCAAAATCTCCACCAGCACCCGAACCGCCGCAAATTGTTTCATAATATTGATAGCGCTGATTTCCAAAGGTAAAATTATTCATAGTTCCCTGAGAAGCCGCCATCACTCCCAAAGCACAATACAAAGCATCGGTAATATTCTGCGATGTTTCCACATTTCCGGCAACTACCGCCGCTGGATAGCGAGGATTCAGCATACAGCCTTCGGGATTGATGATTTCTAGAGGTTTCAAACAGCCCGCATTTAGAGGAATATCGTCATCTACCAACGTGCGGAAAACATACAAAACAGCGGCTTTGCACACGGCTGCGGGAGCATTAAAATTGTTGGTTTGTTGACCTGAAGTGCCAGTAAAATCTATTTTTGCACTGCGCGCCGATTTGTCAATTGTAATCGCTACCTTAATTTGTCCGCCACTATCCATCGGATAAGTAAATTCGCCATCACTCAAAACATCAATTACTCTGCGTACAGACTCCTCAGCATTGTCTTGTACGAAGCCCATATAAGCTTGCACAGTCTCTAATCTATAATGTTCTACCATCTTGAGCAGCTCTTCTGCGCCGCGCTTGTTAGCTGCAATTTGTGCTTGCAAATCGGCTATATTTTGAGCGGTATTGCGAACAGGAAAATTACCAGCTATCAGAATTTCTAGTAATTCTTTTTCTCGAAAAAGTCCCTCGCTTACTAACAGGAAATTGTCAAGCAATACGCCTTCTTCGGTTACTGTTGTACTGTTAGGAGGCATGGAACCGGGAGTGATGCCGCCGATGTCGGCGTGGTGTCCCCGCGAGGCAACATAAAACAAAGGAAGGGAGGAATCACGATCGAATACTGGAGTAATAACGGTGATATCGGGTAAATGCGTGCCGCCGTTGTAGGGATTGTTAGAAACATAAACATCGCCGGGTTGAATCGCATTGCCTTGTGCTAAAATTAAAGCTTCAACGCTTTCGCTCATCGATCCCAGATGTACGGGAATGTGCGGCGCGTTGGCAACTAATTGCCCGTTTTTGTCGAAAATTGCACAGGAAAAGTCGAGACGTTCTTTGATGTTGACTGATGAACTTGTGTTTTGCAATGTGACGCCCATTTGTTCCGCGATCGCCCGAAACAAATTATTAAAAATTTCCAGCAAAACCGGATCTGATTTAACCGCAGATAAACGCGAATGAACGCGGATATTATCTGCGTCCATCTGCGTGCATCTGCGGTTCAAAATTAAATCATTATTTTCGGTGATTTCCCCTTCCCAGCCCGGTTCTATGATATTAGTTCCCGTAGCTTCAACAATCATAGCAGGGCCTTCTATGCAGTCGCCCGATCGCAAATCATCTCTCTGATAAACAGGCGTTGCCCGCCAACCGCCAGCAACATAGGTTTGCACCGTTGAAATTGGTTGCACAGGCAAAATGCCCGTGCCACCAGAGGGGGAAATTGTGGATGCTTCCGGCACATCCATTCTTTCTACAACTTCCACCGAAACCGCTTCCACAATCAGCGGTTTTTCTGGCATAATAAAACTGTAACGCTGTCGGTGTGCTGCTTCAAATTCAGCCTGCATAACATCAATATTGTCAGCAAAATCAACCGCCAAAACCGAGTCAGTCCCCTGATATTTTAAACGCAACTTCCTAACAACTAAAATCTCTGACTCATTCTCTGTGTTCTCTGCGCCTCTGCGGTTCAATTCCCTCTTCCCCTCAGCCTCCAATGCAGTTAAAATATAATGCAAATCAGCTAATAATTCTGCATTTAATTGTTGCTCGATCGCCCTTTCGCGAATAGCCCGCACATCAGCCAAACCCATACCGTAAGCCGACAACACACCCGCATAAGGGTGAATAAATACCCGTTTCATCCCCAAAGCATCGGCGATCGCACAAGCGTGTTGACCGCCCGCACCGCCGAAACAGCACAATGTATACTCCGAAACATCGTAACCGCGCTGAAGCGAGATTTTTTTGACAGCATTTGCCATCTTTTCCACAGCGATCGCCAAAAAACCCTCCGCCACCTGTTCCGCCGTCCTCTCGCCCCCAATTTCCCCCGCTAATTGCCCAAATTTTTGCTTTACTACGTCAGGGGCGATCGGCAAATCTCCATTCAATCCAAATACTTTCGGGAAAAAATCCGGTTGAATTTTCCCCAACATCACATTGCAATCAGTCACCGTCAAGGGGCCGCCTTTGCGGTAGCAAGCAGGCCCAGGATTCGCCCCTGCAGACTCCGGCCCGACGCGGTAGCGAGCCCCGTCAAAAAAGACAATTGAACCGCCGCCGGCTGCTACAGTGTGAATTGCCATCACGGGCGATCGCAATCTCACCCCAGCAATTTCCGTCTCAAATTCGCGTTCGTATTCGCCGTTAAAATGGGCAACATCTGTGGAAGTTCCGCCCATATCAAAGGTAATAATTTTATCAAAACCTGCCTTTTTGCTCGTTTGAACTGCGCCGACAATTCCCCCAGCAGGCCCGGATAAAATACTGTTTTTTCCTTGGAATTGTGCCGCGTCCACTAAGCCGCCATTCGATTGCATGAACATTAATTTGGGGGGCGGGGAGGGCGAGGAGGAGGAGGGCGGGCACGGGGGCACCGCCCCTACAGATAATTGACTGGTTACTTGTTCGACATAACGCCGCAAAATCGGAGACAAATAAGCATCGACAACCGCAGTATCTCCCCGCGAAACTAATTTCATCAGCGGGCTAACTTCGTGAGATACTGAAATTTGAGTAAAGCCAATTTCTTTCGCTATTTTAGCAACTTGTTTTTCGTGTTCCGAGTAGCGGTAGCCGTGCATGAATACGATCGCACAACTGCGAATTCCCTCATCGTATGCTTGCTGCAAACACGGGATAAATTCTGGATTGACAGCAGATAACTCCTCACCTTGAGCGCTGTAGCGTTCCGCAACTTCAATAACTCGATCGTACAGCATCTGGGGCAAGACAATGTGGCGGGCGAAAATATTCGGGCGGTTTTGATAGCCAATTCTCAGCGCATCGCGGAAACCTTTGGTGATTAACAGAATTGTGCGATCGCCCTTTCGTTCCAGCAAAGCATTTGTCGCCACCGTCGTCCCCATTTTAATCGCTTCAATTTCGGCGGCGGGTATCGCTGCGCCGGCGGGAATTCTCAAAATATCGCGAATTCCTTGGACTGCGGCGTCGGTGTAGCGTTCCGGGTTTTCCGACAGCAGCTTGTGAATGACTAATTTACCGTCGGGGCTGTTGGCGACAATATCGGTAAAAGTGCCGCCGCGATCGATCCAAAATTGCCAGCGAGTGCGATCGGGATAAGTAGGATTCATATCTCTTTTTGTTCAAATTTTTGCTTGACTAATTTACAAGTATTCAACAAACTTTTGTTCGAGTCAATTCATAAAACTCATAACTTCTGGTCATAAAAGTCATAATTTCTGGTCGCTCAAACTAGCAGGCGATCGATCGTGTTAATTATAGATGTCGAATGCCCTTGACTAACCCCTGACAAACACCAGCCAGAAAATCCAAATCCAAAGTCTCAATCCTATCGCTTTCTCGATGATAATGAGGATTTCGCATATTAGCAGTATCAGTCACCATAATAGCGGGATAACCATTATCCCAAAAAGGAACATGATCGCTGCGGCGAGTATCGGGGACAATTAAACCTCGATTCGGCACCGGCAGCCACTCGCAGGGCTGACCCGATTTGCGAATTTTGCCGCTCAAATTAATCAAATGGGGAACCGTCCGCAAAGTGCCAATTAAAGCAATAAAATTACCACTATTTGGATAAAAATTTTTCAAGCCAGCCGGATAGCTTTGAGAATTAGGATTGTGGTTGCAATAACCCAACATTTCCAAAGAAATCATTAACCGGATTGACTTTTGCTGTTGCTTGTATTTAGCTGCATGATGACTGCTTCCCAAATAACCGTATTCTTCCATATCGAAGGCGACTAATTGCACTGGATATTTGAGCGGCGCAGATGCGATATCCCGTGCGAGTTCCAGCAAAACAGCAACACCAGTAGCATTATCATCGGCCCCAGGCGATCCGGGTACAGTATCGTAATGAGCACCAATTACGATCGGCGGCAAGCCCTGTTTACTCGCCTTTTCGGAGGGGGGTAAATCCAAAATCAAATTGTGATGAATTCGCCCGCGCACCGAAAAATCGTCAATTTCTACAGTTCCCCACTGTGCCAACTGTTCGCGGATGTATTGCTGAGCATAAAAATGCCCTTCGGATGCGAGGTATGGGTTGCGATCGCGTACAATTTGAATCAGATGGCTGTGCAAGCGTTCTTTGAGATTCATGCGATCGGAGATACAATGAGTACACTAAGATTATATGGGATTGAATTATGATTGGAGAAGTCAGAATCGAAAATTATAAGTCCATTCAAAAGCTGAAGCTAGAATTAGGACGAGTAACTGTATTGATCGGTGAAAATGGCTGCGGCAAGAGCAATATCCTAGAGGCGATTGCCCTTGCTTCTGCTGCTGCTAATTATAAGCTTGATAACGAGTTCTTAGCTGCACGGGGCATCAGAGTTACTGAACCTCAATTTATGCGATCTGCTTTTGAAAAAGAAAATTTAGTTAAAAATATCAAAATTGAGTTAAAAGCAAATAAGGAACAACAATTCCGTTGTATTTTACAAAATAATAATGCTCCTTATTCTCAGTGGATGACTAAAAACTTTTGGGGCAACAATGAAACCTCTACAGAGAATATTCTTAATTTTTTTACTCAGAAATACGGAGGGCAAGACAGACTTCTATCAATTTTAAAAAACACAACGGAACTACCAGAACAAGATGTATCAAAATTGAACCAGGATATAGACTTATTTATCCAAATACTTCCCTTAAATCTATTTATAGTTTACTCTCCTGAAAATCCAGCTTTACGAACATTTGAAAAAGAAGGCCAAATTCAACCGTTAGGCATTAACGGCGAAGGCTTGTTTAAACTTATTAATTTTTTGAGTTTAGATGAAAACCCATATAAATTTAATGAAATTAAAAACAAGCTGCGCTTGATAGATTGGTTTGAAGATTTTGAAATTCCTCATAATTTAGCAGCAAGGCAAACTTCTATCCAAATCACAGATAGGTACTTAGATACTGATGTAAGTTATTTCGACCAAAGAAGCTCTAATGAAGGCTTTTTGTTTTTACTCTTTTACTTTACCTTGTTCGTAAGTGAACTGACACCTAAATTTTTTGCAATAGATAACATTGACGCTTCTCTCAATCCCAGATTGTGCCGCCGATTAATGCAAGAATTAGTCGAATTAGCAAAAAAACACGACAAACAAGTCATTTTTACCACTCACAACCCGGCAGTTTTGGACGGTTTGGATTTAGATGATGACGAACAGCGGCTGCTTGTGATTTCCCGGAACCAATTAGGTTATACTACAGCTAAACGCATTCTCAAACCTAAACCTTTGGAGGGACAAGAACCTGTGAAATTATCAGAGGCATTTTTGAGAGGCTATATCGGCGGACTTCCTAAAAATTTTTAATATGATTAGTTTTGGATTGATTACAGAGGGACTTACTGACCAAATTGTAATTGAGAATATTTTAGCTGGATATTTCAAGAGTCTCGATCTAGATGTCGAACCACTTCAACCAGAAAGAGATAAAGACAATCAGAATAAATCTAAATACGGCGGTTGGACTCTAGTTTTTGATTATTGCAAGTCAAAAGATTTTCGAGAATCATTTCAATTTATTGACTATATCATTATTCAAATAGATACTGATGTTTCAGAAGATTATAATATCGCTCACCAAGATGAAAATGGTGAGTTTACTCCTCAGCAGTTGAGTGCAAAAGTTCTTGAGAAATTTAGAGACGCGATTGGTGAGGATTTTTACAACACCAATCAACAGAAGATAATTTTTGCAATATCTGTACATTCTATTGAGTGTTGGTTGCTCCCACTGTATTATACAGAGAAACAGAAAAAAGCTAAATGCAAAAACTGTCTTAATACGTTAAATGATGAGCTTTCCAAGCAACACAAATTTACAATTGACAAAAATGCTAAAAATCCTGAATATTATCGAGAGATTGCCAAACAATATGGCAAGCATAAAGTTTTAATGAAGCATTACCAACATAATCCTAGTCTGAAAATTTTTATAGAAGAGATTGAGACTAGAAATATTCAAATTATTGAAGAGGATGACTGGTAACGATGCAGATTTTCATGCCGTATAATAGAGACAAAACTTAGGAGATTACTATGCAGGCCTACAAACTGAGAGGTAAAATCGATGCAACTGGCAACTTGGTAGTTTTGGAATCCGTGGATATGCCACCCGGAGATGTCGAAATCATCGTTTGGCCAGTGACTGATGCGGTTACACTAGCTAGCGAGTCGAAAAGTGCGATACCTGAGACACCTCAGACAAAGTTTAAAACTAGAGTGAAGGCATTTCAAGCTTTGTTTGAGCGAGATGCTGTACCCGAACCGCTAGATTTTGACGATCCCGACAAACAAGCAAAATGGGAATATTTGAACGAGAAACATAACTTGTGAAAGTCCTCATAGACACCAATGTGATAGTAGATGTTGCGCTTGAGCGAGAACCTTTCTATGCTGAGAGCGATCGCATTTTAACTTTTGTTGAAAAAGGCCAAATTCAAGGCTATGTTTCTGCCTCAACTTTTAGCGACCTTTACTATATCATTCGCCGAGACAAAGGTCGTGATTGGACACTTGAGTTTTTGCGGCAGTTAGCCACATTTTGTCAAGTAGGAACAGTAGATAACTCTGTTATTTCAATGGCATTAAGTTGCAACTTCAAGGATTTTGAAGATGCGATTCAGTACAGCACTGCTGCAATCAATCGGATTGATGCCATTGTCACCCGCAACCCGCGAGATTTTCCGGTTACTACTCCTAGGATTGTAACTCCCAATCAGTTAATTCAAGAATTAACCAATTCTCCCTAAATTTCTCAAAGCATTAAACTTCTGATTCCAATTCGCTAACCCGCAACTGCACGGGTAATTCTACAGAATTCAACTCAGACGACTCTAACAATCCTGTTGCTTCAACTTCTGCACTCGCTTCGCCGTGCCGCACTTTGTTCAATTTCTCAGCCAAAGTATCCCGCTGGTTAATCAAATAAATACTCACCAAAGTCAGCCCAACTCCCATCGATTGCAGCGGATTCAACACTTCGCCCAAGAACAAATTGCCGAACAGCAAAGCAAAAACAGGCGTAAGAAAGGTAAGAGAACTTAAACTGGTTAGACTCCCGGTAGAAGCAAAATAAAAGAATAAACCGTAGGCGATCGCACTTCCGAACACAGTAGAATAACCTAACGCCATCCAGCCCGAAAAATCGATATTCACAAACTGTTCGGACTCAGTTGCAGCCGAAATTGCCAACAGTGGCAAACCGCCCAAAATCATGTGCCAACCAGTCGCCACCACCGGGTCAACATAACGGCAAACCCAGCGCACCAAAACCGTACCCA
Source organism: Microcoleus sp. D2_18a_D3 (assembly GCF_036702455.1). Taxonomy (NCBI): domain Bacteria; kingdom Bacillati; phylum Cyanobacteriota; class Cyanophyceae; order Oscillatoriales; family Microcoleaceae; genus Microcoleus; species Microcoleus sp. D2_18a_D3. The sequence goes on along the minus strand of NZ_JAUBTK010000001.1, from coordinate 145,587 downwards.
CAGCCATCGACAAAGCAGCCAACAGCATCAACCATTCTCCACCCTGAAACAACTGTTCGATACCCGCAGAAACCTGCCTGTTTTCAGGATGAAAAAGCCCCACAATCCAGCCATCGGGCAACCCAATTAAACTAATCCCAGCAACGCCAATCACTAATCCCAACCAGCCCCAAAAACCAATTTTTTCTTGAAATAGCCACAAACATAAAATCGCCACAGCTAGCGGTTGAGAATCAATCATCACCGAACCCAAACCCGCACCGGTTCTCGCCAAACCTTCAGCTAAAAAGCCTTGAAACAAAGTAGCGTCAACCAAAGCAAACAGCGAAATCCACAGCCAAGCTTTCCAACCCTGCGGCTGCGGTTTTCCCATGAATGCCGCGGCCAGCAGCACCAACACGCCGGCAGGTACTAAACGCACGAATGCCACAAACAGCGGCGTTGTGTGCGGCATCACGCCCTTCATGGCTACCATCGCGGTTCCCCACAGGAAAAACGGCGCAATTAGCAACAGGGGGGCAAAAGGCAATTTTGAATCGGTAAGTTTTAACTGCATGGCGGAGACTCCAAATAATTGATGAGAGTGGCTCTCATGAGAATGATGTAGATTTGTTAAGCAATTTTTACAATTATATATCGCTGTTGAGTTAAATTCGATCGCACCAACCTCGGCAATTATGAACAGGCCGAAAAGCCTGTTGCGAACACAGGCACAACATCTACCCCGATGAATAAGGCACACTATAAGAAGTTAGCTACAAAAATCCGTAACATTGCCTGTACACTGCCCATGATTTGGCCATTCAAGCCCCGCTACCGCAAACAAATCGCCCGTATCGAAATCACCGGCGCCATTGCCGGAGAAACCCGCAAACGAGTCCTAGAAGCTCTCAAAACCGTTGAAGAACGCCAATTTCCAGCCTTGCTGCTGCGGATAGACAGCCCCGGCGGCACTGTCGGCGATTCCCAGGAAATTTACAGCGCACTCAAGCGTTTGCGCGAAAAAGTCAAAATTGTTGCCAGTTTTGGCAATATTTCAGCTTCTGGCGGAGTTTACATCGGCATGGGAGCCTCGCATATCATTGCTAATCCGGGTACAATTACCGGCAGCATTGGCGTGATTATCCGGGGCAACAATTTAGAACGGCTGTTAGAAAAAGTAGGCGTTTCTTTTCAGGTGATTAAATCGGGGCCGTATAAAGATATCTTGGCATTCGATCGAGAATTGACAGATCCTGAACAGCAAATTCTGCAAGACTTGATCGACACCAGCTACCAGCAATTCGTGGAAACCGTTGCTGATGCCCGGAAATTGGCTGTTGAAAAAGTCAAAAGTTTTGCAGACGGTCGGGTTTTTACCGGTCAGCAAGCCTTAGAATTGGGTTTGGTCGATCAACTGGGAACAGAAGAGGACGCTCGCCGCCTTGCCGCCGAACTCGCAGGCCTCGACCCGGAAAAAACCGAGTCTTGCACCCTAGAAAAACAAAAACCTTTCCTAAATCGCGTCTTGGGGAGTAGTCTGGATATATCTGGGCTTTCAGCTTACAATAATTTGCTGGAATTCGAGCTTTCTACTAGCGGTTTGCCGCTGTGGATGTATCGCCCGTGATTAAATAGTCAGTTGGCACTTGGCAGTAGTCAGTTGACAGTGGTAATTGGTAATTAGTAATGGGTAATTGCAACTATAGCAATCCTAAATGATTTGGGTAATTATTGTAGGGGCAATCCCCCCGTGGTTGCCCCAATAGATAGGGGGTAGGCACGGGGGAACTACCCCTACAAATTTATCTGAATGATTTAGGATTGCTATAGCAACTGACAACTAGCAACTGACAACTGACAACTAGCAACTGACAACTAGCAACTGACTAATAACAAAAATATGGAGGAAATTTGCGTGGAGTGGCAAGTGCGGGGGATTCGTGGGGCAACAACTGCTAGCGAGAATTCGGTGGCAGCAATTCGAGAAGCGGTGAAAGAATTATTAGATGAATTAGAAGCAAAAAATGATATAAATCCAGATTTAATTATTAGTGCTACGTTTTCTGCTACTCGCGATTTAGATGCTGTGTTTCCGGCCGCGATCGCCCGCGAACGTTCTCACTGGTGTAATGTTCCTTTGTTGGATGTACAGCAAATGCACGTTGAAGGTGCTTTGGAACGCTGCATTAGGTTTTTAATTCACGTCAATTGGCCGGCACATACTGAAATTTATCATCCTTATTTGCGGGGAGCTCAAAATTTGCGTCCCGATAGGAATTTAGCGGTGGCGGTGGCTGGGGAAAAATAAATAATAGATTCACTTTGGGCTTGATTTAAAAGTTAACTCACCATTACAGGTGGGTTTATTTTTTACGACGGGACTTGATACAGGACAAAACCTGCCCTGGGGATATATGCTTAAAAGCTTTTATTAGAAAAAAAACCCGGTTTCTTTGAGAAGCCGGGTTTTTTGTCAATCAGACGCTTTTTTGTGATGCAACCTAATCCCTAAAAAAATGTCATATATAAAACTCCAAAAGTCCTTTTTCCCTTCCAATATTCCCAAAGTTTGAGGAGAACCCTTTTCATCTAGCAGCGGCTTCACAGCTTCGTAAGCAGGCTTGTAATTGTACCAAGGAATTGAAGGCCACAAGTGATGGATCAGATGATAATTCTGCCCCAAAATTAAGATATTCAGAATAGGACTCGGATATACTCTGGCATTTTTCCAGCGATCGCGCTCGTGAAACGGACGGTGCGGTAAATAATCAAAAAATAACCCCAAGGCCAATCCCACCACCAAAGCCGGAGAAAACCAAAAATTCAGGACGTAATCTAAATGGCCGTATTGAATCGAGATATACACGATCGCGATCACAAACAAACGGCTGAGAAACCATTCCAATAGTTCGTATTTCCGCCACAGTTTGCGCTTAAAAAAGAAAATCTCGTGGTAAAAAAACCTCGCAGCAATCAACCACAAAGGCCCGCCGGTCGAAACATAATGGTCTGGATCGTTATCTGGGTCATTAACGTGGGCGTGATGCTGCATGTGTACCCGTGTAAACACCGGAAAAGCAAAACCCAACATCAGCGCGCTACCGTGTCCCAAAATAGCATTGATCGTGCGATCGCGATGGGCCGCATTATGAGACGCATCGTGAATCACAGTTCCGGCCATGTGCAACGCCAACACGTTCAGTGTAAAACAGCACCACTGCGGCCATCCCCAACACCAGAAACCCAAGTTAGAAATCACGATAATCACTACTGCACTCAAAAACAGCAGCAGTGTCGGATTCAAGTCACCGGGAGGACTCAGAAACTCTTTCGGCACTGTCAGCGGCCGTCCTGCCTCCGACATCTTTGTTAAGACTCCTTAATATTTCACACTTGCGTAGTATAAGATACAAGCCAGACAATAGTAAAGTTTTGTCAGGAACCTCAGCCTCAAAGCATGAAAGAACAGAGTTCGATCGCCAGAAACTAGCCTCTGCACAAGCAAAAAAGTATTGCTGTTGTACAAGGATACCAGTCCTAGATTAGCCAAAAGAGCTCAGCAGACCAAATAAAATCAATGGGTATGTCTGTATATATGTCAAGCCTGAGAGCGGAAAAATTGGCAAAAAAAGGCGCTCCCCAAGAAAAGATTACCGATCGGTAAAAAGTCAGATATTCTATATATTGTTCAATACCTGCTTTTTTGACGACTATCAAAATTTTTAAGACATGAGACTAGCGTCATTGCTTGTAGTGCAAAGATGAAACGTTAGCCGAAATTTAAACAAGAAATCCACCTGCCTCCCCAGAACACCGCTGATGCAATTGCCAAAAGCCCTACGCCGGACTAAAATCGTCGCCACCATTGGCCCAGCAACTTCGGACCCACAAGTGCTGCGCCAGCTCATAGAAGCAGGTGCCACAACTTTGCGACTCAACTTTTCCCACGGAACAGAAGAAGACCACCAGCGCAGCATTCGCTTAATCCGGCAAACGTCCTTTGAACTCAACCAGCCGGTTGCCATCCTCCAAGACCTCCAAGGGCCGAAAATTCGTTTAGGGCGCTTTGAGACAGGCTCTATAGTTGTCAAAAACGGCGATCCTTTCATTCTCACCAGCCGCCAGGTTCCCGGCACCCAGCTAATATCTTCCGTCACCTACGACCCCCTAGCAGACGAAGTTCCAGAGGGATCAGTGATTCTGCTCGACGACGGCAAAGTCGAAATGCTGGTCGAAAAAGTAGACCGCGCGGCGCGGGAATTGTACTGCCGTGTCGTAGTCGGCGGGCCGCTTTCCAACAACAAAGGGGTGAATTTTCCGGGAGTTTACCTGTCAATTAAAGCGCTGACTGATAAAGACCGCAAAGATTTAATGTTCGGCCTCGACCAAGGTGTCGATTGGGTGGCCCTGAGCTTTGTGCGGAATCCCCAAGATGTGCTCGAAATTAAAGAGCTCATTGCCAGTGCGGGCAAGCAGGTACCGGTGATTGCCAAGATCGAAAAGCACGAGGCGATCGAACAAATGGAGGAAATTCTCACCCTTTGCAACGGCGTGATGGTCGCCCGCGGCGATTTGGGAGTGGAACTGCCCGCCGAAGACGTGCCGATCTTGCAAAAGCGGCTGATTGCTACCTCCAACCGCCTGGGTATTCCGGTAATTACCGCTACCCAGATGCTCGACAGCATGGTCAACAATCCCCGTCCCACCCGCGCCGAGATTTCCGACGTGGCAAACGCGATTCTTGACGGAACTGATGCGGTGATGCTCTCGAATGAAACTGCTGTCGGCAAGTTCCCCGTCGAAGCGGTGGCGACGATGGCGAGAATTGCGGTGCGGATGGAGAAGGAAGGAATTAAGCGGAATATTAGGAATGTAGAAGATATTGGTCGATCGATCCCCAACGGTATCAGCCAAGCAGTCAGCCAAATCTCCGAACAGTTGAACGCGGCCGCCATCATGACGCTGACCAAAACCGGCGCCACAGCCCGCAATGTCTCGAAGTTCCGACCGAAAACTCCGATTTTGGCAGTTACTCCTCACGTAGACGTAGCCCGACAACTGCAATTAGTATGGGGAGTAAAACCCTTGCTGGTGCTGGATTTGCCCTCCACCGGCCAGACATTTCACTCGGCCATGACAGTCGCCCAGGAAAAAGAGTTAGTGTGCGACGGAGATTTAGTGGTAATGACCGCCGGTACTCTGCAAGGGGTTGCCGGATCGACGGATTTGATCAAAGTTGAGGTAGTGACAGCAGTTTTAGGCAAAGGCACCGGTGTCGGTTTGGGATCGGTGAGTGGTCTGGCCAGGGTTGCTCGCACTGCTGCGGATGTAGGCAATTTCCACCCTGGAGAAATTTTGGTAGTGGAACACACAAGCGTCGCTTTTGTGGAGATGATTCGGAAAGCAGCAGGTGTGGTGACGGAGGAGGACAGTTTGACTTCTCACGCCGCGATTATCGGTTTGCGCTTGGGCGTGCCGGTGATGGTGGGCGTAAAGAATGCCACGCGCGTAATTCGGGACGGAACTATGCTGACGCTGGATATGCAGCGGGGTTTAGTTTATTCCGGGGCCAGAGGTGGCTCAACTGACGCGGAAGTGGCTGTTTAACTGTTGGTGAGCTAGGAGTTGTGGAGTTTTGAATTAAATTCTACAACTCGTTGCTTTTTTCGCTTAGGTTGTGCTATAATTCAAAATTGTCTGTGCCGATGTAGCTCAGGGGTAGAGTATTCGATTCGTAATCGAACGGTCGTGGGTTCAAATCCCACCATCGGCTTTGGGTTTCAGCGATTTTTGTCTATGACTTGTCTATGATTGTTGCAAATCTGTAGCAAAACGCAGTTTAACTGCTCAAAAATGCTCTGGGCAAAGTAGCCGAGAGCATTTTTATTTGCCCTAAATCCTTGTGTGGTGGAGATTATGAATTTTTTAAATCATATCGTTTCCGGTTGCATCGGTATTGTTCAAATGTCCAAACAGTCAGTTGTCATATCAATTCCGGTTGTATTGGAATGATGAAACCGCAGAGGACACAGAGGATACAGAGAAAGGGAAGAGAGAGATGAATACAGGACGAGGCCAACGGATTTGATATCATATCATTTCCGGTTGCATTGAAATCATAAAATCGAGTCAACATTTAACACTCAACAATTCAGTTTTTAGACCCCTCCTTCAACAGTCAACAGTCAACAGTCAAAAGTCAACAATCAACAGTCAACAATCAAGAGGAGTGCAACCGGAATTGATATGACATCGTATTAGTTCGGGGGCCGGGGGAGGCGAAAACTCAGGGGACTGAGGATTTGATTGAGAGTTCGCAGTTGTTCACCAGTACCCAAACAAATCAGCGTATCTCCTCCTTCGATCGCAGTTTCTCCAGTAGGCCCCACAATCAAAGTCCCGCCAGCGCGTCGCACTGCTAAAACCAAGGCCCCCGATTGCGATCGCAACTTGGCATTTCTCAAAGTTTCCCCAACGTAGACACAACTATTGGGATCGACCAAAAATTCTTCCATGTAAAAAGAACTCTCGGTGCCGGTCAAAACACCGTCTAAAAAATCCATAACTTGAGGCCGCAAAGCCGCAGCAGCCATGCGTTTTCCCCCGGTAATGTAGGGGGATACGACGGCATCTGCCCCGCCCCGCTGCAACTTCTTTACCGCCTCTTCTGTGGTGGCGCGGGCGATCGCCCGTACCTTCGGATTCAGAGTTTTCGCTGACATGACAGTGTATAAATTCTCGGCATCCGAAGGCAAAGCTGCTACTATGCAAATTGCGCGATCGATCCCCACACTCAGCAAAATTTCGTCCAAAGTCGCGTCTCCTTGGACAGCCGTGTACCCCAGCGCCAAAGCTGCCTCAACCGACTGCACCGCCGAATCTATCACCACAAAAGAGATATATTCGGCCTGAAATTCCAAGGCAATTTGGCGACCAGTGCGCCCAAAACCGCAGAGAATGTAATGCCCGATCAAAGAATCTACCAATCGTCGCTGCTGCCTAATTCTTGCTCCTTCTTGAAAATATCCTTCAATCAGCGCTTCTGTAAAGCGGTTGACGATGAAACCAATCACAATCACGCCCATCAAAATCAGGCATATGGTAAACATTCGCCCGCGTCGGCCGAGGGGGTGAAGTTCACCGTAGCCGACAGTTGCTAGGGTAAATACTGTCATGTAAGCGGCATCGAGCAAAGACCATTTTTCCACCAGCCGATACCAGAGAGTACCCGTGCATAAAATGCCGCCAAGGGCGATGACTCCGTTTCTTAAGTCTTTTTGCAGGCGCTGGTACTTTTGTTCTAGAGTTGAATACACCGATCGGGCTGACCTATTACCTATTAGCTGCTACCAATTTTAACCATATCAGCCCTAGACGCAGGGGCGCTCAAAAAGCCAGTTTCTGCCTAGATACTTTGCTGCCAAACTCAACATTTTGACTCTTAACCCGGTTTTTTTTGCGTGAGTTCCGACTGAGTTCCAATCCCGTCACAGAGGTGGCGATTGTTTTGATTTGCGATCGGATTTGTCTGAAAATAATTGCGGGCTCCATCGCAACCCTGCTGCAACAAATCGTCAAGATTAAAATTCCACAGCATCACCGTACCGTCAGCACTAGCACTAGCGATCGCTTTGCCGTCTGGACTAAAACTCGCACTCCAAACAGCATCCTTGTTACCTTTTAAAGTTTGGAGCAACGTACCGTCAATATTCCACAGCCTCACCATTTTGTCTGTGCTTGCAGATAGCAACATTTGACTGTCGGGACTAAAGCTGATATTTGTCACTCCACTTGTATGCTTTAAAATACTTAGCGGTGTGCCGTCTTTGCTCCAAATTCTCGCCGTTCCCCCAGCACTTGCAGCGGCCAGCATTGCTCCGTCTGGACTGAAAGTTACACTCATAATTTTATCACTTTCCATCTGTAAAGTTCGGAGCAATTTGATATCGCTGCTGGCTTCGATTGACTGCTGTTTTTGCAGTTTTTCCGCAACCTTTCTCAAACTCCAAAGTTTAACAGTGCCATCAGTGGCAGCCCCAGCAATTATCTGACCGTCTGGGCTAAAACTCGTGCTGGTTATCCAACCTCGCTCCACTTTTAAACTTGACAATTCTTCCCCGTTGATTTTCCATAGTTTAACTTTTCCATCGGTACTTGCTGAAGCAATAATTTTACCATCTGGACTCAAAGATACGCTTGTTATTTGACCGCTGTGTTCTTTTAAATCATGAAGCAATTCGCCATTTTTTTGCCAAATTTTGACAGTTTGATCGTCGCTGGCTGAGACAATTATCTGACCGCTAGAATTGAAAATTGCCCTTCTAATTTTATCAGTATGCCCTGTCAATGTTGCTTGCAAAGCTCCATTAGTTTGCCAAAGCTTGATATAATTATCGTCGGTAGCAGTCACAATTGTTTGACTGTCGGGACTGAAACTCGCGAAAGCGAGGGTACTCGCTTGACTCTGCAAGCGGCGGCGTTCCCGAAAGTTGTAAACTGCCTGTTCGAGGGCGATCGCCACTCGCATCTGAATATCTGAGCTGACTCCGAGCGATCGTTTCATTTCTGTAACAGCTCTAATGCTTTCTAGCAAAGCTTCTTCTTTTTTATCTGCGGCAAATAGCGTTTCTGATAGCAAACTGAGAGTGAGAATTTTGTTGTTTCTTTCTTCGATTGATGGTTTTACCCAAAAAGCTACTATCAGGATTGATATTAATAGGACTGCGGCTCCTGTAACTGTTTGCACTCTCAGTTGTTGCTCGCGCCACAGTTTAACTGCAATTGCTTTTTTCTGCTTTTGTGCTTCGCTTAGTTCCTCTAGTAACTTTTTTTCGCGGCGCAGTTGTTCAATTTCCGTTTGGGTTTGTTTTTCGCGATCGCGCAATTTGGCAAATTCCGCTTCTTGACTCGCACCTAAAAATTGATAATCTTGGGTGCTCAAGCTTTTATTTGCCGCCCACTGTCGGGCATCTTCCAGTGCTTGACCGCGCAACAATCGAGATTCGTCTTGACAATTTGTCGCTACCCATGCTGTTAGGGATTCAGCATAGGGGCGCAAGTCGCAGAGCGCTTTTTCTACCCAGTCATGGCTGAATATAGCTGCGTAAATGCGGTTGGATACGGTTAATTTTCCGGCTCGTTTTACTACTAATCCGCTCAGCCGCAATTCTGTTTGTTCGGGAGTATCATCCGCCCAGATTCCTCCTACCAGGGCGGGCACGGGGGCACCGCCCCTACAATCGGGGGGTTCTGAAAGTGGCAATATTTTTTGATATAGTCCTAATAACCTACTGGCGCGGTGCTGACTTCTGAGAAGGCGATCGCGAATTGTTTTGATGTGCACTGGTTCATCGGACGATTCCCAATTATCAATAATATGAGATTGCACTATCTCGCTAATTAATAATTGATTTGTAGTAAAATTTTCAGTTTTGCTTTCATCAGTTGAGTCTGATATAATAGACGCCGAAGCTAAGCTTTTTACATGGTGCAAAATCAGCTTGCAAAGCTTTTGAGTGAGAAATGGCTGCCCTCCAGTCCAGTCCAAAATCTCTTTTAAAACCTCTTGAGGATTGTCTACTTTTCCCTCAAATCCATTTGCTAAAGGCAGAGCTTCCTGTAATGTAAAACCGTGCAATTCAATTGCTAAACCGATATTAAAGGGCGTGCGGGTTGCATCGCTAATTAAATCCGATGGCGTAGCTACTCCCAGCAAAGCAAATGTAATGCGCTGGTATTCTGAATTGTGAGCGCGTTTATTGTAGCAACATCTAATTAATGCAAAGAAATCGTCTAGCGGTTCTTGGAAACTCAGAACGCTATCAATTTCATCAATAAAAATAACCAGGTTTTGAGAAATTTTTACCAGCAGCAACTCTTCAATTAACTCTCCTAAGCGCTGCACTGGCGGCATCAACTCTCTCTCCCGCCACCAAGTCATAAACTCGACTGGGTTAAACAGGTTGAAACTGCACAATAGCTTGTAAGCGACGCCGCCGTACCACTTATCTAGAGAGACTTGCTGGTTGCCAATGTCCGAAAGGTCGATCGTAGCACAGGCAATGCCATCAGCCGAGAGTTTTTGTACAGTTCGCACCAGCAAACTGGATTTGCCCATTTGTCGGGAATTGAGCACGTAACAAAACTCTCCAGCTTTGAGGGCTTGATAAAGTTCTGAGTCAGCTTGTCGCACTACATAAGTAGGTGCATTTTGCGGGAGACTGCCGCCGATTTGATATTGGTAATCGACTGTCATTATATTGCCTCTATTGATAACTTTGTCTCAGTTCTATGGTGCCTGTAGCACAAGCAATTTTACCATTTTGATTGGTGGGTTCTGGTGGTTTAATTGTACCAGCAGAATCAGCTCCGCACAATATAGATGTGGTCGTTGTTATATTTTTAGAAGCATTTGACTCAACTTTTGTAGCAGGAATTACAAAGACACCACCCACAAAGCTTTTAAGGTCTTTTTGCTTTGAGACTCCATAATTAAATGTTGCTTTTTTTGTGGTCAGAAGGGAATATTTGTAATTTTCTGTCTCGGTTTTAATAATGCGAATTCCTAAAGCCTTAACTGAAGTGCTAAAAACACTTTTTTCGCCAAAATAGGCTTGCTGACGTTTGTTGATTAAGCTAATATAATCTCTGGGTTCCCATTGCTTGTTGATCCTAACCCTAACCTGAAAGGATGGCACAACAAATACCCAAGCCAATACTCCCACCACCATTAAACTCACTAAGCATCCACCAACATTCGATGCAAGGCTAGCTGATTTATAATTTTGTTGACTCATAGTTTTGTATCCTCCCTGTTTGTAGTAAAGACTTTAGTCCGGTAAATCTCAATTGAAAGCCGATTTAATCTTGTAATCGACTGTCATTATATTGCGTATAGTTAGTTTGGTGAGACCATTGGTATTGTGCCTTTACCGCAAGCAGTTTTACCATTGTCATAGGTGGGTTCCGCTGGTTGAATGCTACCGGGAAAATCAGCTTCGCAGAATATGAGTGTTGTAGTTATTTCCTCTTTAGTAGCATTGGGAACAAAGTTTTTTGGCGGAACAATAAAAACACCGCCGACATAACTTTTTAATTCATTTTCCTTTGCTACTGCATAATTAAATGCTGCTTTCTTAGTGGCGCGAATTGAATAATTAAAAACTTTTGTCTCTGTTTTAATGCCAATTCCCAAAGCCTTAACAGAACTGGAAAAAGCATTTTTTTCGGCAAAATAGGCTTGCTGACCTCGGCTCATTGATCTAACATACTGTATCCCTTCCATTTTCTTATATTTACATCCCTTGCAACCACCCAGAAATGATGGCATAGCGATCGCACCAATTGCTCCAATGCCCATTAAAAGCAATAAGCATCCGCAACCATTAGGTGAAAGGCTAGCTGATTTAGAATCTTGTTGACTCATAGTTTTGTATCCTCCCTCTTTGTAGTAAAGAGTTTACTCCGGTAAATCTCAATTGAAGGCCGATTTAATATTGGTAATCGACTGTCATTATCTTGCGTATAGTTAGATTATCTGGTCACTTGTCTTGTGCCTTGCCCACAATCAATTTTACCCTTTTCATATGTGGGTTCCGCTGGTTTAATTGTACCGGGAGAATCAGCTTGGCACAATATGGATATTGTTGTTATTCCATCTTTAGCAGCATTTGGCTCAACTTCTTTAACAGGAACTAGAAAGACACCCCCGACATAACTCTTAAGTTGTGGTTGCTTGGAGACTCCATAATTAAAAGCAGTTTGCTTTGTGACGCGAACTGAATACTTGTAATTTGTTGTCTCCGTTTTTATCCCAAGTCTCAAAGCATTAACGGAACGCGAAAAAACACTTTTTTCGGCAAAATCTGCTTGCTGAGCTTTGTTCATTGAGCTAACATACTGTTTTGCTTCCGACTGCTTGCTTCTATTGGTATGATTTAGATAAAATGGCAGAGCTATCCCATTCATTACTCCAATACCGGCTATAAGTAATAAGCATCCGCAACCGCGACAAGCTGCATTGCTCAAACTTGATTCTTGATTGTTAGTCATGGTGTTGTCTCCTTAAATGGTATATACAATGCGAATTAAAGTCGGCGATGCAGAGCCTCTGGATCTGCGTTACCAGGAAGAGCCTGGTAACGAGGAAAACGATGGAATACTAATCTCTAAGCTCGCAGCTTTTGTACTTCTTTCCGGTCAATGGAGGTGGGCTGAATCACTTTACTGCCGATCGCAAAATCGCGCAATTCCACTCTCGTAAACTTCACACCCCAAGGATCTGTCGTTGTATCCAACTCTTCCACTAAAGCATTATTAATCTCATGTCGAGCCGTGTAGAGTTCCTCAACAGATAATTTAGCAAGGTGAGTCCGAATTGAAAGAATCAGCATATTTAACATCGCTTCCTTGAGATTCTGCACTTTGTAGGAAGCTTTTTCTAAGTCAATGATTCGCCAGTACACAATAAAATCAACGGTGATGGCCACCCGATCGCGCGTTGTGCATTGTTGCGGTGGCAGGTTTAAAATTTGCTCGCGCAGAGTTTGCTTATAAGCCACTGTTTCGACGAAGGGAATCAAAAAAGTCAAACCAGGTTCGAGTTTCTTGCGATCGTACTTTCCGAAAATTTCCACTAACGCCTCATCTCCTTGACGGACGATTTTTACGCTGCTGGCTAAGGATACTCCGGTGATTGCAAACAACACCATCAAAAAATACTGATACATAGTGAATCTCCTGGTAAATAGTTGACAGTTGACAGTTGACAGTTGACAGTTGACAGTTGACAGTTGACAGTTGACAGTTGACAGTTGACAGTTGATAGTGATTTCTTAGTCCGCGAAGGCGGACTTTGTTTGTGTAGAAGCGATTTCAATCGCCGAGTCATAAAAGAGCTAACTGAGATTTAGCTGTTGATGTGAATTAATCTGTCAGGTACAACAACCAGCGTGTTTCCTTCGCGGCGCAAAACATAAACTTTTTGTCTGGGTGCGATCGCCCCTTGGGAATCTTCATTACGGGCTTTCCACGAAGCCCCTTCATAAATCACCATTCCGGTTTCTCCGGGAAAAATTTCGGAGATTGTTGTCGCTTCTGTGGCTTCGGGAATCACAAACTTTTTGCGAACAATAAAAATCGGTCTAATCCAGATGCTCAGCGCGAGGGCTATCCCCATCCAGTAGAAGATTTGCCAGTCAAAATCTTCATACATTATGTTCGCCCAACTAAACTGAAATGCTACAGATCCTCTCCACAAAATAAAGGATTCAATTAAAGCCGAAGCTCCCATCATTAGCACGTAAAACCTGTATTTTTGGGGCTGAGTTTTGATGATTAATAGCTCGATCGCACTCAGCACAACTCCCAGCAGCAGCCAGAATAGGGGCGGGGTGAAGGCGAAACCTGGTTGATTAGTGGCTGAGGCCAGCGACCAAATTAGGATAGAATACACAATGCTTTTACCTCGTTGCGATGGGATTCAACCTTGTTATTTCTAATCTAATCAGGTGGCTATTTGAGTTGGCGACTGAGTTATTTGAAAAATCATCGACTTTTCATCGACTTTTCATCGACTTAAGGGGCGGTTCCCATTTATCAAGAAATTGGGTTTAAAACCCCGTCCTTCTAGGACGGCTTTAATTTTAAAAATTAATTCGCAAATCACCGAAAATTTCCAGCAACCGTGGTATACTGCAATAGTCAAGGTCAAACTCCTTTGCCATCGTGAAACGGGACATGAGACACACTTTTAGGCACAAACCGGGGGACAAAGAGCGGCGAAAACTCTTTAAACAGCTAGAGGCTAAAAAACTAAACCTCAAACCAGTAAAACAAACTATTTCAGTATTGTTAAGTAGGGTAGGGCATACCCGAACTCTAGGTCACTATCCTAGTACGCTTTTGGAGATAGACCCTCTGGGGTGGCTGCGAATCAGGCTCGTTAATTGGTAGAATTCTACGGTTAAAAGGTTTGAGTATTGCCGAAAGGACGTAACACTTAATGGTCAGTCGCTGAATTAAGAATCCCCTCGCCTTTAGGCAGGGGAGTGTCAAGATGGTTTCAGTGTTTTGATTGTGATAAGCAATGCCACGATCGCTAAGGGTGCGCGAAGAGTGCATTCGCGCAGTTAAATCCTGTCTCCTGAGAAATGGCTTTCCCAGTCAGAAAATTCTGGCTGAGGATTTAGGGATGGCGCAATCTACTGTCAGCCATTTTCTGAATGGCAAACCTGTGGATTATGCCAATTTCATCGAAATTTGTCGCGGATTGGGGCAGGAATGGCGCGATATAGCCGATTTTGACGCGAATTCAGATCCAGAGGAGGTAGTGCTGGTGAGGGCCAAAGTGGCGATCGTCTTCGAGGACTCCGCCAAGACTCGATCGACCTCAAACACCACCCTTTCTCAGCAGTTACACCAAGCTTTGAGTGCGGGAGGGCACGAAGTCTTTTTTATTAACAACAGCAGCGACTCAGCCTCATATTTAAAGCGTTGCGATTATTTGCTGTTGCTGATTTCCCAAGAATCGGCCGCGAGCGAAATGATATTGGAACAAGTGCAGCTAGCAAAAGAATTGCACAATTCAACTGCTCATAAACCCGCAATTTTACCGATTTTACTTGAATTAAATACACCGCTTTCTTTTGATTTACTGAGCTATTTAGCAGGAATTCAGCCCTGGCTGTGGCGCGGTGTTGGCGACTCATTTAAGTTATTATCACAAATTTTAACCATTATCAAAGAAGGTCGCACATCGTTAACTGCCGACCATGAATTAGCTGTAGAATGGAACGCAATTACTAGCACCAAACAGTCAATAATTCAACCCCTGCCAGCAGCGCCGCCAGAATTGCCGGGAGGACAAGTTGAAATAGCTTCTCGTTTTTATATCGATCGCCCTCCGATCGAATCCCGCTGTTACGAGACGATCGCCCAGCCGGGAGCCCTCATCCGCATAAAAGCACCCAGACAAATGGGCAAAACTTCCTTGATGGCGAGGATTTTGCATCATGCAGAACAGCAAGGTTCTCGCACGGTAGCGCTGAGTTTTCAGCTAGCCAATAGGAAAATATTCGCTAATTCAGATACATTTTTGCAGTGGTTTTGTGCTAGCATCGGTCAAGAGTTAGGAATGCTGGAGCAGTTGCCCAAGTGTTGGGAATTGGCCGATTTGATTGGCAGCAATCAGTGCTGCAAGGCTTATTTTGAACAGTATTTGCTGTCTGAATCCTCAAAACCTCTGACGTTAGGCTTGGATGAGAGCGATCGCCTGTTTGAATCGCCGGAAATTGCCGACGACTTTTTTGGGTTATTGCGCGCTTTACACGAAGAAGCAAAACGGCGAGATATTTGGAAAAAATTGCGTTTGATTGTGGTGCATTCTACGGAAGTATATATCCCGCTGGATGTGAATAAATCGCCGTTTAATGTCGGGTTGCCCATTGATTTGCCTGAGTTTAATTCGCAGCAAGTGCAAGACTTAGCAGCGCGACACGGAATCAATTGGAGTGAGACAGAAGTTGCAGAAATGATGGCGCTAGTGGGAGGAAATCCCTATTTAGTGCGACTAGGAATGTATCATATTTCGCGTCAAGATGTGACTTTAGATCGGTTAGTGAAAGAATCTGCAACTGAAGCGGGAATTTACAGCGATCATTTGCGGCGACATTTATGGAATTTAGAGAAATATTCGGAATTAATGGAGGCGATGAGAGAGGTTGTGAGTGTTTCCCAGCCAGTTAGATTGAGGTCAGAATTGGGGTTTAAGTTAAATAGTATGGGGTTGGTGAAATTGGATGGAAATCATTGCATTCCGAGATGTCGGTTGTATCAGGAGTATTTTGGCGATCGGCTTGACTGCAAATAATCCCTATTTACCCGATCGCCAAATCCACACTAACTACAAATTCGGGAAAAGCCAGCGGCGAAACTTCGTCGCCACGCCAAAACCTCAGCATTAAACTGTAACCGTTAACCGTTGGCTGGCGGTAAACTTCCAAGCAGTTTTCCTGTAAATTTACTATCCAGACTTCCTGAATTTGCGATCGGGCGTAAATAGGAAGTTTCACGTCTCTGTCATAATCTATTGAAGTGTCAGCTACTTCTATTAACAGTAAAACTTCCGATGGTAGGGGATGGGCGGTTGAATAGTAATCGGCGCGAGGTTGCAGCAATACTAAATCGGGTTGCGGTTCCGTTCGCTGGCTGACTTGAATGGGGTTTTGTACAGTCACAATCGCCCTTTCTTCTGGAAGCCGGCACAAGAGTCGGGTAATGCGGTTAACACAACCTGCGTGACGAGTTCCAATTGCGGCCATTTGCACAAGTTCTCCTTCTATCAATTCTACGCGATCGCCCTCTGAAAGAATCCCAGCTTTACCCATCAGATGGTATTCTTCTACGGTGAAAAGTCTTTTGAGCAACTGCACTGCCATAACTTACCCTTCCTCTAATTATTTCTTCGATTATAGTCACACGCCCTATTAAATGCCAGTGATGTCTAAAGTCGATGAGAAGTCGATGAAAAGTCAGTCGAGTTCTCAAATAGCCTGGTGATTTAATAGAGATAGAGTAGAAGCAAGGCACAATATGCGAGGTTTGCATACCCCGCCGCACTCAGTGATATATTCAGTTTAACCTCAATGAGGCATTTACCTGAAACCTGAATATTGTCGCGCCTCTCCTCCAATCATTACTCGCTGGACAACTAATCGGCTAACACATTTGAAGAACAACCATGCAGCTTAAGACAAACCCTCAACTCGATGCACTCGATAAAAAAGCGGAATCTTCAGAAAAAAACATTCTCCCTGACAAAAAAAGTAAATCTTGGGTAGGAATCTTACTGAGGATCACTTTTATTTACTTTCCTCTGGGCAGCATAATAGTTGGTGCGATCGCCCTCCCTTCTTTTGTCGGTTGTGGTGGCAAGGCGAAGCAATCTGAAGGTAAACAATATGTTAGCTCAATGAACAAAGGTCAACAAGCAATATACGCCGAGGAGGGCGCATTTTCCAATTCCGTTAATGCCCTAGGCCTCGGCATTAAAACTCAGACAACCAACTATAACTATTCAACCATATCTACCAAAAATTCTGCGTTTAGTTATGCTGTAGCCCGCAGCAATAATCTTCGTAGCTATGTCGGGGCTGTATTTTTAGTACCTGTTTCCAAAGCAGCTAACAAAGAGAAGACTACTGTATCCATTCTGTGTGGAGCAAATTCTCCTGGAAATACCCAACCGCCTGCTCCTATCCTTCAGAATGGTAATCCTGTCTGCGCTGCTGGTACAGAATCATTGACGAAGTAAAAATCGACATTAATCAGAATCTCATGTTACCTGAAATTGTCAAAGGCTTCATCATCTTAGCTTGCATCTTCATTCCCCTCGAAAGAATCTTTTCCTTGCACAAGCAAAAGATATTTCGTTTCGGATGGGAAACCGATGCCACATATTTTTTTATCGGTCACTTTATTGGTAGATTAGGCGCTATTGTTGTGACCGTAATTTTGTCGCTAATGACTAATTTACTCAACCAGGAATTGCAAAGCAAAGTAGCCTCTCAACCTGTCGGGTTGCAGTTGGCAGAAGCAGTTATCGTTTCAGATATGGCATATTATATCGCTCACAGACTACTGCATGAAGTACCCTGGCTTTGGCAATTTCATGCAGTCCATCACAGCATTGAACACATGGATTGGTTAGCAGCAGTGCGGGTGCATCCCTGCGAGCAACTCTTTACTCAGATTTGCAAAATTATGCCTCTTTACTGGTTGGGATTTACCAAGGAGAGTTTGGTGGCTTATGCTCTTTATTCGGCGGCGATCGCTTTCTTAATTCATTCTAATATTAAATTAAAATTTGGCATCCTAAAATGGTTCATAGCCACCCCACAATTTCATCACTGGCATCACAGTAAAATTCCCGGAGTAAAAAACAAAAACTTTGCTGTTCAGTTGCCACTGTTAGATTTGCTATTTGGCACTATCTATATGCCAGCAAAAAAAATGCCTCATCAATATGGAATCTCTGATTCTCTACCTGCTGGATATGTCGGACAAATTTTCTATCCATTTTCAAGGATGATGAAAAATGCTAGATGAAAATGCAAAACCAGGTATTAATCGCTATTCTCGCTTTTTGCTGGCAATTATGGGTTTTGGCTTGACGAGTGTTGCTTCTGTGGGTGCAGTTGCCCTATTTCATCACATGGATATCCTAACTTTTATCGCCAGTTTAAATACGAAACAAGTAACTGTTGCCGAATTGCAGCAGGGTGAGTTGAAATCAGTGATGTTGATTGATGTACGATCGCCCGAAGAATACGCGGAAGATCGCATCGGTGAAAGTCCCCTTGTTCCCATAACTGATATTGAGATGGGGTTCGGTGTCAAGCAGATTCAATCCCTTGTAAAAGCTAGGGTTAAATCCGCTCGACCTCAGCCAGTAATTGTACTTTATTGTGCCAGAGGAGGGCGATCGGTTAAAGCATACAAACAGTTGGAAAAAGTCGCTCGGTATTCCCAAGAATCGGGAGGAAATGAGACTAATAAGATTAAGGATACTAGCCTGAATGTTGTTGTCCTTTCAGGCGGTATCAAAGCGTGGCGGCAAGCAGTGCCGGCTGCAAAAGATGCCCAGATATTAGCCCCAATTACTTTGCACAGCTTCATAAAGTCTCCCTCAGTCACCATGCTTTCGGAATGAATCTGGGCAGTTGTGAGCAAATTGATTTCTGTCAAATCTCTATCAATAGAAAGGTGTATCGTGCTGACAGATTAGCTATCTTCAAGAAAAGTAGCCATTATCCTCAGCAATCTGCAACGGTTGGCTGTTTTGGCAGGCAGCACAATAATTAGAGTTAGCATAACTTGATTCCATGCAAAACACGATAGACATACTTTCTTCTTCCGACTCGCGGACTGTTTCCAAAAAGCAATCCGTACTCCCCAATTATGAAGCAGCCGATCGGCAATTTGTCAATTTGCTAGAAGTCGAGGATTTAGACAAGACGGTGGCGGCAAAACCGTTACTTGTCAGCGATTTTGAAAGCGCGATCGCCTATGCAATTCAAGCAGCTTACCAACAGGAACCGGGCGATGAGGCCGCTCACCGCTTCTTGCAGCGCGTACTTTACCGCATCAACCGCCTCAACTTGTTTTGGTACGACGATTTGCGCCGCTACAATAACGAACGATCGCACTATTTGCGTTCCGTGCGCGATCGCATTGAAGAACCTTGGCAGCAGTGGGAAATCGCCCAAATCGACGTTGCAGCGCTGCAAAAATTGCCGGATGTCAAGCAAGCGCTGCGCGATCGCGCGGCCGCCGATGTCGATCCTCCTTTGAACGAGAGCGATCGCTATTTGCGCGAACACATGACTGAAGAGGGATACAAACACCTGCTGGCGATCGCCTCCTTCGACGGTTTAGTGGAAGCCAGCCGTGTTTCTCGCATCATCGGCGGTGCCGGCAACGAAATTCAGTGCACCCTGACGCGAGTGCTGATCGAAGAATACGGCGGTGGTCGCCTCCCCCGCAAGCATTCGACCTTTTTTGCTCAAATGCTGGCTGAATTCGGGATGAGTACGGAACCCGAAGCGTACTTCGATTTAGTGCCTTGGCAAGTGCTCGCAAGCATTAATCACAACTTTCTGCTGACGGAACGCAAGCGCCATTTTCTGCGCTACAACGGTGGACTCACTTATTTTGAGGTGGCGGGGCCCGTGGCTTACCGCAATTATCTAGCCGCCGCCCAGCGTCTGGGCCTCTCGCAAGCTGCGATGGGTTATTGGGAACTGCACATCAAAGAAGATGAGCGTCACGGCCGCTGGATGTTGGATGAAGTGGCGATCCCGCTGGTTGATAGATACCCGCAGGAGGCTTGGGAACTGGTGTTGGGCTACGATCAGGAGAAGTCGATCGGCGATCGGGCTGGCGCTGCTGTGGTGCGATCGATCCAAGCCACAGAACACAATTAACAGCTATATCGTAGGGTGGGTCAGAGACTGATGCACCCTAGATCTTGCACCGTTCTCAATAAGCTTTTGAGGAACAGGCAAGATGCCTGTTCCACAAAGAGTTTATTTCTTGTGGAACAGGCATCTTGCCTGTTGCTGACAATGGTGCAACATCTCAGAGGCACGCTACCAGCGCTGTATTTTAAAATGCTGTCATTAACTGAATTAGCTCGATCGACAAATCTCTTTGCGACTTTTGGTGCTTCTTAAACAAAACTCCAGCCAACAGATAGATGTTTTCCGAATAAAAAGCCATTCCCTGTTCTCTGAGAGTGGCGATCGCGCTTTTCACCTTGGGTTCCGAGCTATAATAGCCAAAATTTAAAGGTGCAATTTCAAAATTCGCAACCGAGTAGCCTCGATCCAAGGCATAATCGATCAAACCCACAGGATTAGAATAGCTAGAAACCATCAGCAAAACTTCGTCGCTGCCCAAAGACAAAAGTTTCTTAGCAATTGTCGAACCATCACTCCCGCCGTGCAACAGCGGCTGGTAAATCTTATCATCCACCGCCGGCAAGTAAGGCGGATTTGAGATGACACAATCCGCCGACTCGTATAAAGGCGAATCAAAAAAAGAGCAATTGTTGACTGTGTATCGTTCGCTCAGTTCATATTGCTTAATTTGAGACTGAGCAATTTTCCAAGCTACATTATTTAGCTCAAATCCCTGTATTGTCCCATCAAAATCACTTCTCAGCAAAGACTTAATAACAGGACTTCCCTCTCCTGAACCAAACTCTACGATAAGTCGAGAATTGTCACTAGCATTTAACACTAAACTTTCCAAGCAGTGCGCGTAAAAATCCGATTCTTCCGGGCAGTGGAATACCTGTTTCAGAGGATGGGATGAAGTGAGCATAAATTCTGTAACAAAGTTGACTATTTTTAAAGTATCGAATAAGTAATATTCCAGCCATCTGTCCCAAGAGCTATTTTATCAACTTGTACAATCTATCTATTCCTGTTTTACCTGGTGCGAGCGAATAACTATTACTGCCGACAGATTATCCAATTAACTAGATTAATCCGATTGACAGATTGCAATTAGAGCGATTGCTGGTGAGATAGTACCTAAGCAAATAATTGTAAATCTTAATAGTATCAGATATGACCTTTTTTAATTATTCAGTTCCCCCTCTGCGCCGGAAACAGCTTAACATCGAGCTTCAGGATTTAGAAGGGCTTTGGCAGGTTCAGTTTCCCCTTGGCAAAGATCGATTTTATTCACAATTTTATACTTGTCTCGATCGAACTTGCTTGCTGTGGAGCTTGCTGTTAATAGCCATGTTCGGCACAGCACAATTTTTTTCTGTGAGTTGGATGCTGCAAGCAGGTTTGTGGTCAGCGCTTAGCCTCGTAGGTACAGCAGCAATGGTAAGCATGACATACTCTTGGGTCAAAATAGAACGCCTGATTTGGGTGCTTTACGGTTGGGTAATACTAATGTTATTAGGATTGGTGCTGACCGATTTAGCAATTTTTCTCACTTGGGGAAAAGTGTTGGCGAATCTCTGTCCCCTGTGGTTGGGAATGAGCGGAATTGGGTATTTGGGGACTGGATTTGCTGTGCGATCGCGCGCGCTTTTAGCGGCAAGTTTATTTCACCTGTTGGGAATATTAATTTTACCTTACACGGGGGGTTGGCTTTTCCTATTTACGGGAGCCATAATGGTATTTAGCTTGCTCGTTTTAGCCGAATTGCAATGGGATATGCGCCAGCCTCTTAACAGCCTGGATTAACTTCTGTACCACCGCGATTCCAACAGCTATCAACGTCAAGCATTAACCACAAGTGATGAGTAGATTGCTAATGACTGATGCTCTCATGCCCGCTAGAATAACGTCACTGTAATTGGTGGGTAGTGAGGATGCTTCGTTCTCATCAAAAGTTGAGGAATGAAGCCCTCACTACACAGCGAATAGGGGTTATGTTAGCGGACACGATATTACTAATGGCTGATAACTAATTGCCACCAGACTGTACTGATTTGCGGGTTTGGTTAGTATCGTCGCCCTTGTGATGCCACGTGCCACCTTCTTGAACATATTCAGATTTTACACTGTTCCAAGCAACGCTAGTAGCACCATCTGCGCTCATTCCATCTTCGCTAGCGCTCTTAAAAGCAGCCTGAAAAATTTGTTTAGCTCCTTGGGGGAGTTCTTGTGCTTCCGCAGGTAATGTGTCAAATTGTTGTTCTGGCATAATGACCTCTAATTATTAAACATAAATGTAATCTTATATACGAGAAGCAACTACTTTCCTCTCTCTAAAAGCAAGTTTTAAACCGCATTTTTCTCACTCTGAGGACAGATGTAATATTAAATTTATTCTGCTCCGAGAAGGCAATGGGCTTGCGGTTGCTGGTTGGGCAGGATTTGGGTAATTTCCTTGCTCAAACATCGATTAATCTGATTTCCGCTTTTTAACTTGCGAACTTAGAAAAAGCAATTAACATTAGATAGCGAATTCTGGCAATAATTCGATACAGCATACTTGATGTCTGCTTGTGGAAGTGTTAGAGAACAAGCGCTCTATGGCATAGTTTTCGCTTGACTATATCAGAGTTTAGCCGATCGCACTCACAAGCAATCCTCACGAGTGCGCCGCCGCTGGTTAATTTAATCTCGCGCGGGTTCGACTCGGATAGCCCTCAGTTCGCCTTCCTGTTTGAGGCAACTCAAATCCCAGTCAAAAGCCTTGCTGGTAGGGGGTTGCAGGTGTTCTGGCGACTCCGATCGGTCGATCGGGCGTTTTGAGAGAATTTAGTTTCCTGAGAAAGTTTGATCTGTATGCTACCAGGGGCCAAATTGCCAGCAGCAAGTTAAGGAAAAATAGCGCTCAAAAAATTTTTAAACTAACTCATCTGGCGGAGTGCTAAGCCAAAATGGACGGTGAAAAAATCAATAATTTCTGGCTCAAAGCACCTGCATCCGGGGAAAATTCATAGGAAGAAGCGGCCGCTTGTCTGAGAAACCCGGTTGATTCGTATATGTCTCGTTACTCAACCCAAAATTTTTCATATCAACCCGCTTTTTATCCCCCGTACACAAATTTTGATTGAGCTAGTCGGCCGCTCAATCAAATTTCATCCACCACCTGAAATAAAAAGCCATTTTGTCAAATATTCCTAAAGATGAATGGCGAACTAGAAGCATACGTAATAGCTTATAAACTGTTAACGCGGCGGTGTAATTACTCAGGGAAAAATCATCGAGGGAACGGGACTAAATTTGCTCCCTTACCTTCATTATTCCGCAGCGAAGATTAGAAAATTTGCACGTTACGCTGTCAATTTGACCCTCCGGTGTTGGCATCACAAGCGATCGCAGCACTCTATGCAAAAGCAAGCATTACCATGAAATCTTCTAAATTGTTGAAAGTTGTTTTAGCAAGCGCTTGTACTTTAGGTTTAGCAACGGTTTCCTTAGCAGTGCCTGCTTCAGCCCAGTCGGGCGGTGCTGGCGGTAGCGCCGGCGGCGGTGCTGGCGGTAGCGCCGGCACAGGCACAAGCGGTACAAGCGGTACAAGCGGTACCGGTACAAGCGGTACAACGGGTACAAGCGGTACGACAGGCACAAGCGGTACAACGGGTACAAGCGGTACGACAGGCACAAGCGGTACAACGGGTACGACTGGCACGGATACAACGGGTACAAGCGGTACGAGTGGCACCGGTACAAGCGGTACAACGGGTACGAGTGGCACCGGTACAAGCGGTACAACGGGTACGACTGGCACGGATACAAGCGGTACAACGGGTACAAGCGGCACGGGTACAACGGGTACAACGGGTACAACCGGTACGAGTGGCACCGGTACAACGGGTACAACGGGTACAACGGGTACGACTGGCACGGATACAACCGGTACAAGCGGTACGAGTGGCACGGGTACAAGCGGTACAAGCGGTACCGATACAACCGGTACAAGCGGTACAACGGGTACGACTGGCACGGGTACAAGCGGTACAACCGATACCACTGGCACCGGCACAAGCGGTACAAGCGGTACAAGCGGTACGAGTGGCACCGGTACAACGGGTACAAGCGGTACAACTGGTACGACTGGTACAACTGGTACAACCGATACGACTGGCACGGGTACAACTGGTACGACTGGCACGGGTACAACTGGTACGACTGGTACAACTGGTACAACCGATACGACAGGCACCGGCACAACTGGTACAACTGGTACGACAGGCACCGGCACAACTGGTACAACCGGTACAACCGATACCACATCGACGCCGGCTGATACTAATTCTGGAGTTTTGAGTGCTCGGCGCGATAGCCCCAACAATTTCGGGTGGCTGGGTGCCTTGGGCGCCTTTGGTTTGATCAACTTGTTTCGGAAAGGCAGTACACCATCCCATCGGTAGTTTCGGGCGATTCCCTACGGGATAGTTTCGCACGCGCGGACTTTTGAAAACAACTTAGAGGCTTAGAAATTCATGACTTCACTCAATCGCAAAAATTTGTTCAAAAAATTGGTAACAGTTGCCGGAATTGCCGGCGTTAGTTCCTTGATAGCTGTGCCGGGATTCGCAGAATTAAACCGCCAGACTAACGGCTTCAACCAGTCGGGCGATCGGGTTTTTGAGCTTGCTGATAGCGACTTAAAGGATCCTAATTCTCCGGGACCTTCTGTTACAGATCCTAACAACAACAATCCTGGCGATTCTCCCAACACTCCAAATACCCCCGCCAACAACACTCCCGGCGGTTCTCCCAACACTCCAAATACCCCCACCAACAACACTCCCGGCCGTTCTCCAAATAGCCCCATCAACAACACTCCCAGCCGTTCTCCCAACACTCCAACAGGTGGCGAAACTTCGCCTAATTCTCTCAGCAGCCAAGACAGAAACTTTGTCATGCAAGCAGGTCAACTTGGTATGCTGGAAGTGCAGCTCGGCAGATTGGCAGTGCAGCGCGGTTCTAGTGCTAGTGTGAAACAATACGGGCAAGAAATGGTTGAGGAACACACCCAGGCTAATCAAGAACTGATGCAGGTAGCAATGCAAAAAGGCGTAAAACTGCCAACCGAAATGAGCAGCCAGAACAAAGCTTTGATGGATCGACTTTCGGGACTCTCTGGTACAAGTTTTGACAGGGCTTACAAGCAGGCTATGATCGACAGCCACAATCAGGCTATTGCTTTGTTTCAGGCTCAATCTCAACAGGGACAAGATCCCGAATTGAAGGCTTGGGCCACCCAGAAGTTGCCGAACCTTCAGGCGCACTTGCAAATGGTTAACCAAATGTTGGCAGATACCAGCCAGCCCAAATAGGAGGTAGAGGAGGTAGAGTGCGATCGCCTAAAACTCGATCGGACTCTACCTCTTGTGCTCGGAGAGGGAACACTAATAAATTCTTTTAAACCCTATAATTTTTGAGAACAATGGAAGATTTTCTCCGCAGTTTGTTGGGCAGCAATATTACAGCGACGTGGCTGTTATTAATCGTAGGGTTTTGCTGGATTGCTTACATACCCGGTCGCCTGAACCATTAAAAATTATCCATTAAAACTTCAAAATTAATTAGGTAGGCGCAAATAAACCTTACCGCTGAACAGACTAAGTTATAGCGTGCCTCAGATCCTCAGATTTTCTACGATATTTCATGCCATATCTCCGGGGCACCTTACAACTTAGTCTAAATTAATAATTTTTTAACAGACAGGCGTTCGATCGCCCGATCGCGGAAACAAGCAAGTGCGATCGGGCGATTTATTCAAACAACACCAAATTAATTAGTCCTCAGTGTCCACAAAAACACTCACAGCCGCCACAGCGATTAGCATTTCATCATTTTTATCATTCAGAGAGGCGATCGCCCTTCCTGGGACAATCATGCCTCCTTGCTCCACAATCAGAGTTTTGCTGCCAAAAGGCAGCACCGCCAACACCTCCTGTTCCCGCACTTGTTCCGGGTAAGGAACAGCCACCTTAACCTCAACAATCATCTGATTCGGGTCAGTCAAACCCGCCACTTCCCAGACGCCTAGGAGAGCATTATGGGCGATCGCATTTCGTACAGCCCTTGCACAGGCTACAGTCGGTTCCTGCCCGTGCTGGTCTATACCCATCCCCATTTCAATGATGAAACATTTACGTGCCATAGTTGCCCCTTGGTTGATTTTTATTTTTAGTCGATCGCAGCTTTTCCCAAAACAATTATCAACCAAAATGACCGCACTTTATATTATTTTATCGCTTCCTCGAATAACACAATAATCATCTCATTTAATCAAAAAAAGGTAACTTTTTACCAGCTCCAAACTGATATCAAATCAGTCCTTGTAAATCTAAAATCTAAAATCTAAAATCTAAAATGGTATAACTTATGGTAATATAACCAAATTCAGCTTTCCTCGCGGACTGCAAAACTCATCGCCAGCTTGAATCATGGATAGTTTTCTACCAATTGCCTACTTTCAAAACCAATTTCTCCCATTTACCGACGCCAAAATTTCCATAGCCACCCACGCACTGCACTATGGAACCGGAGTCTTAGGCGGGTTGCGGGGAATTCCCGACCCCCAAAATGCCGATCGAATATTGCTATTTAGATTAGACCGCCACTGTCAAAGATTAAGTCAAAGTGCCAGCTTCCTCCACTGCGATTTACCAGCCAGCAAAATCCAACAAATAATTATTGATTTTGTCCAGAAAAACCAACCAACAAAATCATTTTATATCCGCCCTTTTATCTACACATCCAGTTTAGGAATTGCCCCGCGACTGCACAACGTAGAAACCGACTTTTTTGTCTACGGATTAGAACTATCAGACTATTTGCCAAAAGAAGGAGTCAACTGTAGAATTAGCTCTTGGTACCGTCAAGAAGACCGCAGTTTGCCCTTAAGAGGTAAAATTAGCGGTGCTTACATCACCTCAGCTTTAGCCAAAACAGAAGCAGTAGAATCCGGCTTCGACGAAGCTATTATGATGAATACTCAGGGAAAAGTCAGCGAAGCTTCAGGAATGAACATATTTGTCGCCAGAAACGGTAAATTAGTTACTCCAGGTTTCGAGCAAGATATTCTCGAAGGAATTACCAGAGACAGCGTTATAACTATCGCTAGAGACTTAGGAATTGAAATCACAGAAAGACCAGTTGATAAATCAGAACTGTTGATTGCAGACGAGATTTTCCTCTGCGGAACCGCAGCCAAAATTACGCCAATTAAGCGAGTAGAAAACTATCACTTGCCCAAAAACCGACCCATCACCGAAAAGATTTTGGACAAACTAACCGGGATTATCGAAAATCGCGACAGCAAGTATCAAGACTGGGTATTTCCGATTAATCTTAATTAACCGAAAATACCTTTGCTCCTAGAAGCTAGTTCACTCGTTACCAGGCAGAGCCTAAGAACCAGTTGTTGTGGAGCAGGCATCTTGCCTGCTTCCTGCTAGGAACTACCCGCACAAAACAGCCGCGTGATGCCGAATGTGATCCTCCATAAAACTAGCTATAAAATAATAGCTATGATCGTAACCTTCCTGCATCCTTAAAGTTAACGGTTGTCCCGCTTTTGCACAAGCCTCCGCGAACACTTCCGGCAACAACTGCCCGTCAGCCAAATACGAATCAGCCGTGCCGCAGTCAATCAGAATCGGACGGTTGTATTGCGCCTCAAGCACCAATTCGCTAGCATCCCAAGCCCTCCCAATCTGTTGGTCGCTGCCGAGGTAGTTTGCAAAAGCTTTTTGTCCCCAAGGGCAGCGCATTGGCGCGGAAATAGGCGCAAAAGCGGAAACTGAAAGATAGCGAGATCCATTTTTCAAAGCGCAAATTAACGCCCCGTGTCCGCCCATCGAATGACCGAAAATTCCCTGTTTTTCGGGTATAGCTGGAAAATTTTCGGCGATTAAATTCGGCAATTCATCAACCACATAACTGTACATCCGATAGTGAGAATTCCAAGGTGCGGCTGTCGCATCAACATAAAAACCCGCACCACTTCCTAAATCCCAATCGTCATCTTCGCCGGGGATGCCCGTATTGCGCGGGCTAGTGTCGGGCGCAACCAACATTAACCCGTATTTTGCCGCAAATTGCTGCGCCCCCGCTTTTGCCATAAAGTTCTCTTCTGTGCAGGTTAAACCTGATAGAAAATACAAAACTGGTACGGCTTGAGATAAAGTTTGTGGTGGCTGGTAAACAGCGAATTTCATCTCGCTGTTGCAAGCAGAGGATTGATGGCTATAAAAGCCGAGTTTGCCACCGAAACTTTTCTGTTGTTTGTGCAGTTTTAGGGATTCTGATATCATGTTAATTCTATTTCATTTTTGAATTAGATTTTTTTTTACCGCAGAGGGCGCAGAGGAAGAGAGAAGAGAGAAGAGAGAAATATTTTTGTTCAAAATGTCAAAACTGTGCGAATTACTTCGCCTTTGTGCATCAAATCAAAGGCTTCATTGATTTTGTCGATCGGCATTACCTGAGTTACCAGACTGTCAATATCAATTTTACCGTCCATGTACCAATCAACAATCTTAGGAACATCAGTTCGGCCTTTTGCGCCGCCAAAAGCCGTGCCTTTCCAAACCCTGCCAGTTACTAGCTGAAACGGGCGGGTGCTAATTTCTTGACCGGCTCCCGCTACCCCGACAATTACGCTCACGCCCCAACCTTTGTGGCAGCATTCTAAAGCTTGGCGCATCACATTAATGTTGCCGATACATTCAAAACTGTAATCAGCTCCACCTTTGGTTAAATCTACTAAATAAGGCACTAAATCGCCTTCGACTTCGCGGGGATTGACAAAGTGAGTCATGCCGAATTTTTCCGCCATCTCTCGTTTGTCGGGATTCAAGTCTACGCCGACAATCATGTTAGCTCCCACCATGCGAGCTGCTTGAATTACATTCAAACCCACGCCGCCCAAACCAAAAACTACCACATTAGAACCAGGCTCTACTTTCGCAGTATTTATGACAGCGCCGATGCCAGTTGTTACGCCGCAGCCGATTAAACAAACTTTATCAAAAGGAGCATCTTCGCGAATTTTTGCAACTGCAATTTCCGGCAATACTGTATAATTAGCGAAGGTAGAAGTTCCCATGTAATGGTACAGTTTCTGCCCGTCTATGGAAAACCTGCTCGTGCCGTCGGGCATTACTCCCTGGCCTTGAGTCACGCGAATTGCTTGACAGAGATTGGTTTTGCGGCTCAAACAATATTCGCAGTTGCGGCATTCGGGAATGTAGAGAGGAATTACCCGATCGCCCACTTTGACACTCGTTACTCCCGGCCCAACTTCTGCTACAATCCCGGCTCCCTCGTGGCCTAAGATAGCCGGAAACAAGCCTTCAGGATCGGCACCGGAAAGAGTGTAAGCGTCAGTGTGACAAACACCCGTGGCTTTAATTTCCACCAGCACCTCTCCAGCCCGCGGCCCATCCAGATCCACCGTTTCAATGCTCAAAGGTTGGCCTGCACTGCGAGCAACTGCTGCTTTTACTTTCATGCTTTCTCCTGCGATCGATTTGTCAATTCACCAGTCAATATGTATTGTATTACTTAATGTCAAAATTCAGCAAATAAATGACAAAATTAATTGTAATAACCGGAGTCAGTCGCGGTCTAGGTCTTGCCATGACCGAAAAGTTTATGGAATTGGGACATACAGTTTTGGGATGCGCCCGTTCTTCGGAAGCGGTGGAAAAACTCAACCAAAAATATAGTGCGCCGCACCATTTTACTTGTTTGGATGTCACCAACGACGAGCAAGTAAAAGCTTGGGCAACAGAAATACTCGCCAAAAATGAGCCGCCAGATTTGCTAATTAATAATGCAGGTGTAGCTAATCATCTCGCGCCTCTTTGGAATGTCAGCAACGAAGAATTTTCCCAGGTAATTGATGTTAATATCAAAGGTACGGCTAATGTAATTCGTCATTTTGTCCCGGCAATGATTGCTCGAAAAAGCGGCATAATTGTCAACTTTAGTTCTGGTTGGGGAAGGTCAACTTCGCCGGAAGTTGCGCCCTATTGCGCTTCCAAGTGGGCAATAGAAGGACTTACGCGATCGCTCGCTCAAGAATTGCCCGCAGGTATGGCAGCAGTTCCTTTGAATCCGGGGATAATTCACACAGATATGCTGGACATTTGTTTCGGAGAAGATGCGGCAAATTACCCGTCTGTCAAAGCATGGGTGCAAAAAGCAGTTCCTTTTTTACTAAAATTGAAACCTTCAGATAACGGAATGCCGCTGACTGTTCCTGGATAATACAGCAACCCTTACAGCATTTGCGAACCTCTCTCCTTTCTTCTCCTCTGCGCCCTCTGCGCTCTCTGCGGTTCATAAAAAAATATCAAAAATGAAATAAAATTGCTATATTCCCAAATCACAACTCTTTCCCCAAATAGCAACCGTGAACTTGCCGCTAACCTCCCCCTCGCAAACCGAAACCCGCAAAGCAGACCACCTGCGGATTTGCCTCGAAGAAGACGTACAATTTCGCGAAACTACCAGCGGCCTCGAACGCTACCGTTTTGAACACTGCTGTTTGCCAGAACTCGATCGCACCGAAATCGATTTAACCTCCACATTCCTCGGCAAAAAACTAGCCGTTCCCCTGCTAATTTCCTCGATGACGGGCGGCACAGAATTAGCCCAGACAATCAATTATCGCCTCGCCGATGTCGCTCAAGAATACAAACTAGCAATGGGAGTCGGTTCCCAGCGAATCGTCGTAGAAAATCCTCAACTCGCTCCTACATTTGCCGTCCGTCGCCGCGCTCCAGATATTCTGCTATTTGCCAATATCGGAGCGGTTCAATTAAACTATAATTACGGTTTGGAAGAATGCAAAAAAATTGTTGATATTCTCGAAGCAGACGCACTAATTTTGCACCTCAATCCGCTGCAAGAGTGCGTTCAAACCGAAGGCGATACTAACTTTAAAGGACTGCTAGATAAAATTGCCAAATTGTGCGATAAATTACCAGTACCAGTTATTGCTAAAGAAGTCGGCAACGGTATTTCAGGAAAGATGGCAAAGAAATTGCTCGCCGCTGGGGTAGGTGCGATCGACATTGCCGGGGCCGGAGGCACTTCTTGGGCGAAAATAGAAGGAGAGCGAGCTAAAGATGGCAAGCAGCGCAGGTTGGGCGCAACCTTTGCCGACTGGGGAATACCAACAGCCGAGTGCATTGTCAGCACCCGCGCCGTAGCGCCGGATGTTCCCCTGATTGCCTCTGGAGGCTTGCAAAACGGGTTGGATGCAGCCAAGGCG
This sequence comes from Microcoleus sp. D2_18a_D3, assembly GCF_036702455.1. Lineage (NCBI taxonomy): Bacteria > Bacillati > Cyanobacteriota > Cyanophyceae > Oscillatoriales > Microcoleaceae > Microcoleus > Microcoleus sp. D2_18a_D3. The sequence goes on along the minus strand of NZ_JAUBTK010000001.1, from coordinate 114,330 downwards.
ATCGCCCTTGGCGCCGATATTGCGGGACTGGCGCGGCCGTTTCTACAAGCTGCAGCGGAATCGGAATCAGCCGCAGCCCTCCTAGCTGAGGTGTTAATTGCAGAAATCGCTACCGTGATGTTCTGTACGGGCTGCGCTAACTTGGATGAGTTAAAACATTCTGGGGTTTTGGAAAGGTTAAGATAAAAGTGAGTCAGCAGTCAAAAGTCATTAGTCAGCAGTTATTAGTCAGCAGTCATTAGTCAGCAGTCATTAGTCAGCAGTCATTAGTCAGCAGTCATTAGCTAATAACTAACGACAGCGGATAATTGCTACATCCTACTTGCAGGAATGACCAATAAAATCGTTTCCGGTGGCATCGGAATAATATTTTTCCGAGTGCAGTGCGAGCGGGACACTTGCACACTCGGTATCATTCCGTTCTAACCGGATGTGATATAACTAATGACTAATGACTAATGACTAATGACTAATGACTAATGACTACTGACTACTGACTACTGACTAATAACTAATTACCAATTATCTAATGAAAGATTTCCTAAAATATACCTGTGCAAGTTTACTGGGAACCTTCCTAGGACTGCTGCTGCTGGGCAGCATCGGATTGGGAGGACTGGTACTGCTAATTGCTATGGCGGCATCATCGTCTAAAGATTCAGGCCCGCAAGTTAAAGATAAGTCTGTATTGGTATTAGACCTTTCTTTAAATATCACCGACAGCAAACCGAGCCGTAGCACTGGTGCGGCGATTGAAGAAGTGCTTTCGGAAGATTCCGGCGATACAGTGACGCTGCGGACTGTTTTAGACACGATCGAATATGCGAAAAAAGACCCGAAAATCGTTGGCATTTATCTCGAAGGCAGCTCGGATTCCAGCAGCAGCGGCTTTGCCAATCTCAAAGAAGTTCGATCGGCCTTGCAGCGTTTCCGAGATGCCAAAAAACCCATTTTTGCTTACCAGATGGACTGGAACGAGCGAGATTATTACCTCGGTTCCGTTGCTAATACAATAGCAGTCAATCCTTACGGCGCTTTGGAACTCAACGGTTTTAGCAGTCAGGCAATGTTTTTCACCGGCGCTTTGGAGAAATACGGCGTGGGAGTGCAAGTAACTCGCGTCGGCAAATACAAGTCAGCCGTTGAGCCGTTTTTGCTCACAAAAATGAGTCCCGAAAATCGCCAGCAAACTCAAAAGTTGCTCGGAGATATCTGGGGAGAATACCTGCAAACAGTCGCCCCGAGCCGTAAAGTGACCGTTGGGCAACTGCAAGCGCTTGCAGATAAGGGCGGAACTTTGATGGCTGACGAAGCTCTAAAAAGCAAGTTAGTTGATAAAGTTGTATACTTTGACGAAATATCGACTGAACTTAAAAAACTCACAGGAACCGATGGCGAAAACAAATCTTTCAAGCAAATTAGCTTGAAAAACTACGCCAAAGTTGCTGAGGATAAAAACTCAACTCGCGCTAACAAGAAAAACCAAATTGCTATACTTTACGCCGAGGGAGAGATTGTAGACGGCGAAGGGGGCCCGACGGAAGTAGGAGGCGATCGCATCGCTAAAGAAATGCGGAAAATCCGAGAAGATGACGACGTAAAAGCAGTGGTTTTGCGCGTCAACAGTCCCGGAGGTAGCGCGACGGCGGCCGAAGTCATTGGACGCGAAGTTATGCTGACGGGAAAAAAGAAACCAGTTATCGTTTCGATGGGCAATTTAGCAGCATCCGGCGGCTATTGGATTTCGATGGGTTCCAACCGCATTTTTGCCGAACCCAATACGATTACCGGTTCGATCGGCGTTTTTGGAATGCTGTTTAACGCCGAAAAGTTGGCTGCTAACAACGGCCTAACTTGGGACGTGGTGAAAACCGCCCGCTTTGCGGATACTAACACGGTTTCCCGTCCGAAAAATCCTCAAGAATTGGCGAATATTCAGAGGGTAGTCGATCGCATTTACGATCGATTTATTACTAAAGTCGCCACCTCCCGCAAACTGCCGAAAAACAAGGTACAAGAAATTGCTCAAGGCAGGGTGTGGTCTGGTACGGCCGCGAAACAGTTGGGTTTAGTCGATGAAATTGGCGGGCTTGAAGATGCTGTCAGAGAGGCGGCGAAGCAAGCTAAACTCGGCGACGATTGGAAGTTAGAAGAATATCCCAAACGCCGCACTTTGGAGGAGCGAATTTTGGAAAGAATTTCAGGCGTTCACGTTTTGAAACCAGCCGCCAAACTCGACCCGCTAACGGCCGAATTTAAGAAATTGCAAGATGAATTGGCTGTGATCAAGTCGATGAACGACCCGCAGGGGATTTACGTTCGCTTGCCTTTCAATTTGCGGATTGATTAATTAATATCAAGTCCGGGATTTTTACCCCTTTATTCTTCAGTCCCCTTCTGTTCGGACGAAAGTTTTGCTCTTGAAGCGTTGCCAGCGCTGAGTCTGATAGGGGTTTTTAACGCGGATTTGGTGGTAAAAGTAGGCTGAGGCACCCTACTAACAACTGAAAAACCCGGTTTCTAGAAGAAACCGGGTTTATGAATACCCTAAAAGTCGATCGACTGGGAATTGGCAATATTTATTATGCTGCACGCTGAGTTAACAATCCCCAGACGAAAAGTAGAACGAGCGCACCTATGACTGCAAAAGCTATGCTGGGAATACTCAATGCTCCGACAGAAGCTCCGCCGCTCCCCCCCAAAAACATGTTACCTAGATAACCTCCCACTAGGGCGCCCAAAATTCCTAAACCTGTTGTTGCCAGAAAACCGCCACCTTGAGTTCCCGGATAAATGGCTTTGGCGATCGCACCGGCAATCAGTCCTAAAACGATCCAAGCAATAATATTGCCCATGTCTCTTTCTCCTGAATACTTAAACTTTTCTCGTCCCTTGTCTTATGTTCTTAGAATAACAACCGCTATCGAGCCTTTACCTCTACCGTAGGGAGGAACCGAAAGTGGTAGGATTTCTCATCAATCGTCCCAGTTTGAGGCTTTTTAATATCTCAAAAGAGTTAACCCACTTTTTCTACGGAATAAAGGTACTTATGCTCAAACCAAAAGGGAAATATGAGAATTTTTTCTGGGACTGTTTGTGTTTTACTGGTAAAAAAATTACAATAATTTTGTGAAACGAGGAAAGTTTGCGCCCGATGGATCTGACTCTGTGCATGATTGTGAAGAATGAAGAGGCAACACTGTCGCGGACTTTGGACAGCGTTAAGGGTATTGTTGACGAAATGGTGGTGGTGGATACGGGATCGGGCGATCGCACCCGTGAAATTGCCAGAGAATCCGGGGCGAGGGTTTATGACTTTGAATGGTGCGACGACTTCGCAGTGGCGCGCAATGAGTGTCTGAAGCACGCCCAAGGCGACTGGATTTTGGTATTAGATGCCGATGAGGTTTTGGTACCGGAGATTGTACCTCAAATTAAGCAGGCAATTGCGAGCGATGGGCTGCTGCTAATCAATCTCATCCGCCAAGAAATCGGTGCCTCTCAATCTCCCTATTCCCTAGTGTCGCGCTTGTTTCGCAATCGCCTCGATATCCGCTTTTCTCGCCCTTACCACGCAATGGTAGACGACAGCGTGGCTGAGATTTTGCAGAGGGAACCACAATGGAAAATAGCTTCTCTCCCCGATGTGGCGATTTGGCACTCTGGTTATCAAAAAGATGCGATCGCAGCAAAAGGTAAATTCCAAAAAGCTCAAGCAGCAATGGAACGCTATCTCGCTTATTATCCCAACGATGCTTATGCTTGTAGCAAATTAGGCGCTTTGTATGTAGAAACCGGGCAAATTGGGCGGGGAATTAATTTATTAACCAAAGGCTTGACTGCGGAGGCCATTAATGATTCTATTCTTTACGAACTCAACTATCATTTGGGAATTGCATATCGCCAGCAGCAGCAGTTTGCTAAAGCAAAAGAACACTATCAAGCGGCAATTAATACAGATGTGTTCCCGCCGCTCAAGTTGGGCGCTTACAATAATTTGGGCAATTTGCTCAAAGATGAAGGAGATTTGAAATCTGCTGAAAAAGCTTACAAAGCAGCTTTAAAAATTGACCCTAATTTTGGAGTAGGTCACTACAATTTGGGACTGACGCTGAAGGCAGCCGGAAATTTAGCAGATGCGATCGCCTATTACCGACAAGCGATTAAAATCGATCCAGAACACGCCGAAGCTCATCAAAACTTGGCAGTAGCCTTGCTCAAAATTGGCAAAATGCCAGAAAGTTTAGCAGAATTCAAAAGAGCGATCGCCCTTCACGAACAGCGCCGGCCATTTGAAGCAGAACGCCTGCGTCGGGGACTGCAAGAAATGGGTTTACTTTAAACTTGTTACCAAATAATTTGTAGGGGCAATCCCCCCGTGGTTGCCCCTCGAACCGGACGGGGTAAGCACGGGGGCATTACCCCTACAAACTGTAAAAATTACCAGCAAAATCAAGCAATTATCTCTACTTTGCCGCTATCCAAATCGTAGCGGCCCCCAACAACTTTAAGCTTGCCCGCTTTGACTGCTTCATCTAAAATAGGCGACGCTAATTTTAACTTATTTACATTCATTTTCACATTAGCTCTGACTGCGTTATCCCAGGCATCGCCTTTTTGACCTTTGGTCGAATCAACTGCCGGTTTAATCGCCGCCACCAAAGTGCTAATGTGACCAGGCACAGCTTTGCCATCTAAAGCTGCTTTGACAGCACCGCAGCGTTCGTGACCCAGAATTACTAATAGTGGCACGCCTAATTCTAAGGCGGCATATTCTATATTACCGAGAACCACATCGTCTAGAAAATTGCCAGCTACTCGGATATCAAATAAATCCCCCAATCCTTGGTCGAAAATAATTTCGGGAGTAACGCGCGAGTCAGAACAAGCCAGGATGGTTGCAAACGGATGTTGACTCTTTGCTACTTCTATAACTCGCGATCGAGCTTGGTCGGGAAATGTCCGTTTTTGCTGAAGGTAGCGTTGATTACCCGCCATCAATTTCTTAAGAGCACTGTTAGGAGTAATGTCAGTAGGAGTAATGTCAGAGATTGCCTCTGCCTTTGCTGCTTCGGCTTGTAAAAACGCTGGTGCAATGCTGGCCGCCAGCATCCCTGCACCAGCCCTCAGCATTAAATTCCGTCGCGAAATCATACCTGTTCTTTCGCTTTTAGTCATTGCTTGCAACTCGGTTCAATTGTTTGTATTTGTTAGCATAATATATACCACAAGCTCAGTCAGACTTCTTTGATTTTTCTTTACAAGCTGCTCCGGCATAATGTAAACTTCAAAAAAGTGGCCTATTCTTATTTCATTTCTATTTTATTTAGTAAAGTCAACGGCAGTCATCCTTCTGCGGACAGGGATGCTAGAATGTATCTAAAACGACTATTTTTTATCAATGGCTCGAAATGTCCTACGTCGCCAGCATTCATATCTATCCGGTCAAGTCCCTTGACGGCATAGCAGTCAGTCAAGCAACTATTCTAGCCAGCGGAGCTCTAGAAGGCGATCGCTCTTTTGCAATCTGCGATGCAGCAGGAGAATTGGTTAGCACTAAGCACAACAGCGGAGTCCGTTTTCTACGGTTATCCTTTGACATCAAAAAGAGAATTGCCGGCCTGAAAATTCAAGGCACCGAACAAGAAATATTTTTTCATGTAGATAGAGAACGCTTGGCAATAGAATCTTGGTTGAGCAACTACTTCGGTTTCCCTGTCAAGTTAATTGAAAACTTGCTGACAGGTTTTCCCGACAATACCGCTGCACCAGGGCCAAGCATTATCAGTACCGAAACAATTGCCGAAGTTGCATCTTGGTTTCCGAGAGTTTGCGTTAACGAGATGCGCCATCGCTTGCGAGCTAATATTGAAATAGGAGATGTCCCGGCTTTTTGGGAAGATCAACTTTTACCACAAGCCGATGAAATTGTTAGGTTGAAAATAGGGACTGTAATATTTGAAACTATTAATCCCGGTCAGCCATGTATCCTATCTACGCGAAATTATGCGACGCAAGCAAGCGATCTAAATTTTAAAAATATACTAACAGCCAAGCAGAAGGAAATCATGCCTGACTTGGTAAAAAAAGGGCATTTAAATCACTTTAGTCGGCTGATAGTTAACACGCGACTCGCACCTCAAGCACCAGAAAAAACATTACACATAGGAGACGAAGTTCACATTCTCCGCGTCAGCAACTCTCTATTGAATACCCTTTCTGATTAGTTGTATGGTACGAATCGGATCAAGCCGGCGGCAACTCCAAAGTAAGTTGACCTAAAACACCAGTTCTAAAATCGTTTAACATCTGCCGCGCCGTTCGTTCGACATCTCCTTTATACCTGTCTTTTGCTACCTCGTGCAGATAATCTTCACCATTACTAGAGGCTGCATCTAATTTATACCTGGATTTGAAACCAGATAGTGATATCAACGTGTCATCAGTGGCCTCCAGCCCTTGGAGCAAATCTACCATCGCTGCTGCTACTACCTGATTGTCGTAAGCTGCTTCGCCAATATCTTCGCAAATAGCTAATTTTATGGCATTTTCTTGATTGTTAATTCGGGTTGGGATCACTCCGGGGGCGTCTAATAATTCAATTTCGTCAGAAATGCGAATCCATCGGAGCGATTTAGTTACTCCAGCTCGGCGGGCACTGTCCACCACTCTCCGCCCTAACAGCCGATTAATTAAAGCAGATTTTCCGACATTGGGAAACCCCATCACCACAGCACGGACTGGACGGGGCAGCATACCTCGATCGAACCTTCTTTTATTTAGCTGCACTCCAGCATTCTGCACCGCATCCGCCACAGCGTCTACTCCGTGACCGTGTTCGGCATTAGTAAAATACGCAGTTTCCCCCTGGGCCTCAAACCATGTTTCCCACGCCTCGCGCGATCGAGGCGTAATCATATCCATGCGGTTGATGACCAATACTCGCGGCTTGCCGCCCACCCAACTCGGCATTTGGGGGTGATAAGTAGCCAATGGAATGCGGGCATCTCGGACTTCGAGCACCACATCTACCCGCTTTAGCTGTTCTTTTAATGCCCGTTCAGCTTTGGCAATGTGACCGGGATACCAGTGAATTTTCATTAGTTAGTTGACTGTTGACTGTTGACTGTTGACTGTTGACTGTTGACTATTGACTATTGACTATTGTTATTGGTTAGTTGTTATGGGTTAGTTGTTATGGGTTAGTGGTCAGTTGTTAGTTGTTAGTGGTCAGTTGTCAGTTGTCAGTTGTTAATAGTCAGTGATTTAATGACAACGGTCAACTGCCAACGGTCAACGGTCAACAGTCAACTGTCAACTGTCAACTGCCAACCGTCAACTGCCAACAGTCAACTGTCAACTGACAACTGACTAAGGCACAATCAAAACTGCACAAGGAGACAGATTGATCACCCGATTGGTAACGCTGTCAGACGCCCCATCATCGGTTAAACCCATCCCCCGACAGCCCATCACAATCAAATCGGCCCCAATTTCGTCAGCCACATCGCAAATCGTGAAAGCAGGTTTGCCTTCCCGTTCGATGATTTCAGCTTCAATTCCCTGCTGGGAAAACATCGATTGGGCCTCAGAAAGAAGTTTGGCGACTGCTTCGGGGGAAGTCATCACCTCTCGCGCGGGGGCGTCGGCCTCCTCGGCTGGGGGCTCGACTACCGACAGAATAACTAAGCGAGAACCGTAGGTTTTTACGATATTGACCACCTTTTCGGCAGCTTCGCGGGCTTCTCGGCTTTGATCGACAGGAAATAAGACTGTCTTGAACATACTGCACATCTCCGGGACACGGACTCCGATAAAATGTTTAGGTTAAGCCAATCAGTGCCGTTTGTTCCATCTTCCGTTTTTTGTACGGGCGCGGTTGAATGCGTCCGAGGCCGGGGTGCAAGTTACCAGTGCCGCCATTTCAACGGAATTCGACAAAAACACACATATTAGGAGGTTAATCCTGTGACAAAAAAAACTGTAGCAAATTTATCGGCATCGGACTTATCGGGCAAACGGGTATTGGTGCGGGCGGACTTTAACGTGCCGCTCGACAACGGCAATATCACCGATGATACTCGCATCCGGGCGGCTCTGCCGACAATTCAAGATTTAGCGTCCAAGGGCGCTAAGGTGATTTTGTGCAGCCACTTCGGCCGTCCCAAGGGTGTGACGGAGAAGTTGCGCTTGACGCCGGTTGCTGTGCGCCTGTCGGAATTGTTGGGTAAAGAAGTCAAAAAGACTGACGACTGCATCGGTGATGAAGTCGCTGCTACAGTCGCCGCGATGCAAGATGGCGATGTGCTGTTGTTGGAAAATGTCCGCTTCTACCCAGAGGAGGAGGCAAACGACCCGGAATTTGCTAAGAAGTTAGCTTCTGTGGCCGATTTGTATGTCAATGATGCTTTTGGTACGGCTCACCGGGCTCACGCTTCTACTGAAGGCGTTACTAAGTATCTGAGTCCTTCTGTGGCTGGGTTTTTGATGGAGAAGGAACTGCAATATCTCGGCAGTGCGATCGACAATCCTCAGCGTCCTTTAGCTGCTATAATCGGCGGTTCAAAGGTTTCCAGCAAGATTGGAGTCATTGAAAAACTGCTCGAAAAGTGCGACAAACTGCTGTTGGGCGGTGGCATGGTTTTCACCTTCTACAAAGCTCGCGGCTTGAACGTTGGCAAGTCTTTGGTGGAAGAGGACAAGCTGGAATTGGCTAAGTCTTTGGAAGCTAAGGCGAAGGAACGGGGAGTTACTTTTCTGTTACCTACTGATGTGGTAGTTGCTGATAAGTTTGATGCGGCGGCTAACACTCAAACTGTTTCTGTAGAAAGCATCCCCGACGGTTGGATGGGTTTGGATATCGGCCCGGATTCAGTAAAAACTTTCCAAGATGCTTTGGCCGATTGCAAAACTGTCATCTGGAACGGGCCGATGGGCGTGTTTGAGATGGAGAAGTTTGCTGTAGGAACTGAAGGTATCGCTCATTCTTTGGCTGGACTTACTAAAACTGGTACTACCACAATTATCGGTGGTGGTGACTCGGTGGCGGCTGTGGAACAGTTGAATTTAGGTGAACAAATGAGCCACATTTCCACTGGTGGCGGTGCTAGTTTGGAGTTGCTAGAAGGTAAGGAATTGCCTGGTGTTGCTGCTTTAGATGAAGCTTAATTAAGTTAAGTAGGGCGGGCTTTGCCCGCCTTGCTGGAAGCAGGTCTAAATCCTTGGCTGCGAATCATTTTTTTGAATATTTACCGCAGAGGGCGCAGAGAACGCAGAGCAAGAGGAAAGAGAGAGGGATATGGGTTTAAAGTCTATAGTTTGCTAGTATAATTTGTTTGAAGTAGCAGTGAGGTTTGTTTGTGAAACTTAAACTCTTGGCAACTGTAACGGCAAGTTTAGCTTTGTTTGGGCTGGCAGCTCCCGTTAAGGCTCAAAATCCAGATCATGTTAGGCAATTGCTGGAAAGTAATGAGTGCGAGGGCTGTGACTTGAGAAATGCTGATTTGTTTAAGGCTAGCTTGTACAGAGCTAATTTAAGAGGAGCGGATTTAAGCGGAGCAAATCTCTATGAAGCTAATTTGCTAGAAGCGGATTTAAGTGATGCTAATTTGGCAAATGCTAACTTAGTTAATGCCGAGATGTATGGTGCTGAATTGAATGGTGCTAATCTGCGAAATGCGGATTTGTCTAATGCTTTTTTGGGGCGAGCGAATCTGACGAGTGCGGATTTGCGCGGTGCTAAACTTTTTAATGCGAATCTGGGCGAAGCTTATCTGTTGCAAGCTAATTTGTCTAATGCAGATTTGAGACGTTCGCTGCTGTTTAGAGTTAATTTGAATCGTGCGAATTTAAGCGGAGCGGATATGTCTTTCGCGGATGTGCGCGATACTAATTTGCAGAATGCTATTTTGTCAAATACTAGGCTTCCTGGGGCTCAATTGGCGGGGACAAATATTGATGCGGCGAATAACGTGCGGCAGGCTGATTTGGAACGTGCCAACTTGCGAGGTACGAATTTGGGGCCGGGGGTTTGCGTGATAACGAATTTTCCTTATTGTGTTTTGAATGTGGAAGAAAAATTTTAGACTCTAGTTCCCAGATTCATCTGTGGAGTAAATCTAAAATCTAAAATCTAAAATCTAAAATCCCCTGGCTGGCGCACCCTAGGTTGAACTCGGAGCTAAGTTTGAGGTGGTTTGTATCCTCTTTCTAGGGCAAATCTCACAAGCTGGGCCCGATTTTCTAACTGTAATTTGCTGAAAATGCTGCCTAAATGAGCTTGCACAGTCCGGGGGCTAATAAACAGTCGATCGCTAATTTGTTTGTTAGTATAACCCTGGATAACCTCCCAAAAAACTCTTTCCTCGGCTGGTGTTAAAGGCAAAGGTGCAGGTGCTGGCAATACTGGCACAAATTGTGGTTCCACCGCCCTACCGCTAGAAGTTTGAAGCAGTCGGACAATCTCGGCGTGAATGCGGTGAGAGCGCTCTAACTGCGCCTTTACCTTAGCTAAGATTTCTTCAGACTGAAAAGGTTTTACCAGATAATCGTCACCGCCGATCGCATGACCTTCAACTTTTGACTCCAACTCGCCTTGACCCGATAAAAATATAAAGGGGACTAACTGTCCCAAACGGGTAGTTCGCAAACGGCGACAAAACTCAAACCCGTCCATTTCCGGCATCATGACATCTGAAATTACCAAATCTGGGGGGGCATTTTCAAAAATCGAGAGCGCCTCAACCCCTGAATTAGCGCATTCCACCCGATATCCTTGACTTTCCAAGTACATTGCTAAGACTGTTTGACAGTCTGCTTCGTCGTCAACCACTAATATTCTTTCCATGACAGGCTTGCACCAATTCCAGTTGGACAGTTCTTGAAACTGCCAGTCCCAAAGTAGGAACTTAATTGAGTTTACCTCCTGCCACTTGATAAAGGTTCGCAATTTCAAGACGGCACACTTTCTCAAATATTCCTATTAGGGGCGCCTAGCGCATAAAAGGGGAAGCAGTAGAGCAATAGGGGGAACAATACTTTCTTTGATTCGCCTATCATCAAAAGCTACAACTTTTTAGGAGGTAGCGTCAACTTTTATGCAGAAAATAGAACGTAAAAGAAAGAATTTTTTTCTATTATACAGAAATATTGGTGACACTTACACTATTCCTAGACGCGACATTGAAAGGTTTTTAGATTTTTCTGGTTCGGACACAGGTACAAAAGGAACAACGCGACTAGGTGCTGCTGGGGGCGGCGCGAACAAACTCGGGTCGGCAACCAACATACTTTCAATTATCGCTGCTGGTTCGGGGCGACTGAACAGATACCCCTGTATGATATCGCACTGATGTTGTTTCAAAAATTCTAGTTCTGCTTCTGTTTCCACTCCCTCAGCAATTACGGTCATATTCAAACTGTGACCCAGTAAAATTACTGCTGTAGTAATAGCAGCATTTTGAGTATCTTCGTTGGCATTACGGACGAAAATTCGATCGATCTTTAAACTGTCAAAAGCAAATTGCTTGAGATATCCTAAAGTAGCGTAACCGGTGCCGAAGTCGTCAATCGCAATCCGAATTCCTAGAGCTTTAAGTTGGTTTAAAGTAGCGCCTGCTACTGTCGCATTTTCCACCAAAGCGCTTTCGGTCATTTCTAATTCTAAATTCGCAGGCTCTAAACCTGTAGTTTCCAATATTTGGACGATTCGCGCCTTGAGTTCCGGGTCGGACAACTGCCGGGCCGACAAGTTTACTGATATTGTAAAGGGCGAAAACCCCGCCGCCAGCCAACTAGCGGCTTGAGCGCAAGCTGAAAGCAGTACCCACTCGCCAATCTGAATAATTAAACCTGTTTCTTCTGCTAAGGGAATAAATTCGCAGGGAGAAATTATACCTCGATCGGGATTTTGCCAGCGCACTAAAGCTTCCGCGCCGATAACTTGGCCGGTAGCAATATTCACCTGCGGCTGATAGTATACCTGAAACTCACCTTGTTCCAAAGCGTGGCGCAGCAAAGCTTCGAGAGCAAACTTTTCAGGAGAGAGGGTTGTAACCTTGGTGGAGTCGTTAACTAAATCTTTGAGTCTGGCTTCTGCTTGGTGAAGCGCGACTGTCAGCGGTTGAGTAATAGTTTGCCGCTTCAAGACGCGAGAAGCAATGGCTCCCAGCAATTCAGCCTTGGTAAACGGCTTTGTCAGGTAATCGTCGGCCCCCAATTCCATCCCCCGACGAAAATCGGTTTTGTCACTTTGAGCCGTGAGGAAAATAAATGGAATTGTTGCAGCTAGCGAGTTTTGCCGCAGCGTCCGCAACACGTCATAACCGTCGAGTTCCGGCATCTGCACGTCGCACAAAATTAAATCCGGTATCTCCGAAAGTGCCATCTGCACCCCAGCTCGACCGTTTTCGGCCGCAATGACCCGGTAGCTGTGAGATTCCAGGAGTTGCAGAAGAGTTTCCCGGATTAATTCGTCGTCCTCAATTACCAAAATTTTGAGCATGATACTTAGATAACAGATGCCACTTTATATCTGAACCTGACTAACTCTAGCATACTCAAACTAGCAAATTAATAATTCAGCTAATTAGCCAATAAACCATTAGCCAAATGGCGGAATACTTCCCCTCGGTTCTTAAGTCACAATCAAAGAACTGCCCAAATTGGGAAGATTTCGATCTCTTTCAAGAGCAGAAGACTGCTGCGCCCGACTCGTTTGATAAACTTTTATTACAAAATACCCAATATTTCTCATAAAAAAAAATAGCCAAGAGTTTCAATGCGCCGAGTGCGGAAATTACTCAGGCTATCACTTATATAATGTCCGGTTAATTGTTCATAATTAGTCCGTGTTTGTACTGACAACTAGAGTTTTCGCTCAATGGATGAATCAGGACGCTGCGTTCTGATTCATCCAAAAAAGGATACTTGCTTTCAGACAACAGTCGTGGAGAAAGAAAAATTTGAGATTAAGGTTCAACCTGCCAGATTCATCTGTGAAGTAAATCTAACATCTAAAATCGACTAACGGAGAACTTAATTATGGTTCTCTAACCCGAAATCCTATTATCCACGGCCTTAATTCACAGGCTTAGTGGAATTCGCGCAAAATTTTTCATCTACAATTGCAGAAGTGATACGGACATGGTGCATGGATGATGACGGAATTATCTGGTCTTGCGGAACTACCACGGTCTTTTTACAAACCAGCTCGCTACTGCCTACAGAGGCAAAGTTCCAAGCATAAAATTCGGGAGTGCTGACTGTCGCATTGGCCGGATGTAAACCTAGTGCAGTCACTAATACTAATCCAAAAGTCACTAAAGCTACGATCGCGAATCTCAGCATATTCTTTGTTTGAACAGGATAACTTACCCGATCGGTATTACCTTATTATTGCCTGGGTGGATAGAGAGCGTCAATCGATTTTAGATTTTAGATTTTAGATTTTAGATTTTAGAGGCGACCCCACGGATAAATTCGGGGGTTCCTTTATCGGATACAGGTTTTTTATTTCTGGACGGATGAATGCGGGGGCTTGTATCCTGGATGCTTGATTGTCAATAGCAGTTATTCTGCCGTCACATTCAACTGGTAAGCGATCGGCTCAGATGCCTGAGAAACTACCACAAATTCATAATAACCAGCATCATCAAGCAATCCAGACCAACTCAGCCCCTCTGCATCTTCCAGCAAAGCTCGCGCGCCTTTTGTCCGCCCTGGAGAATAAATTGACAGCAGAGTTGATTTGCGCGGGGCTTGCAAATTCACGCGCAAAGTTTGATTTTGAGCGAACCTGGCAATGTAAGCTTTCCCTTCTCCGGGTTTGAGATTGCCTGTGAGGCGTTTGCTGTTCGATAGGCGGTCAAATTCAACGCTTTCGACAGTTGCTCCAGCTTGTAAGGCTTCGAGTTCGTCGGCGGTAATTGCTTGCCAAATTTGTCCGATCGGCAAACCAATGATATTGCGATCGCGCGGCTGTTGTGGAAACCAATAAAAAAACCTAGCATCAGCCAAATCGTACAAAGCCCGACTGCTCAAATTCAGCTTGTTAACCTCAGTTTTCCAGCGATCGATATCAGTGGTGTCGTAAGTGCCCAACCGCGCTCTAGCGTCGCTGCTGAGATTTTCCAGCTTGTCGAGCAACTCGTCGCCGATTTTCTGCCACCTTTCGCGCCATTGGCGATCGTCATCGCCTTCTTTTAACAATCGTCCCCCCAATTCCGGGTACTTGGCATAGAAAGTCTCGTCCACAAGGTTGACGTAACCGTTATAAAATCGATCGTCAATTTTGAGCTTTACAAAGCGATCTTGCAAAGCATCTTCTTGCTGCTGCTTCGGGCTTGAAGGCTGGGGAACTTTCTGCACTTTTGATTGCAGATTTAACAAAGAATTGCCCGCAAACCAGCCAACTCCCCCCATACTTGAGAGCACCGCCACCACGAACAAAACCATTTTCCAAGCAGGCATCTTTTGCTGATGGCCAATAGCAGCAACTCGCACCGGAGTTCCCGGCAGTTTTGGCGTGGGGGCGGGTACGGGTATAGGCGAGAGATCCGGCGGCTGCGTGGGCGCAAAATACCCTGGCTGCGGGGCTGGCGGCAAAGGCTGTAAAGGCGGATTGCCGGAGAGAGCGAGCATTACCTCGCGAGCCGAGGAGTAACGCTGGCTCGGCTGTTGAGCAAGCATTTTATCCAGCACCAGGGACAAATTCGGAGACAGAGAACATTCCGCCCGCCAGTTCCAATTCAGCGTCTGGCTGTCGAGCAACTGATGGGGTTCCTTCCCCGTCAGCAACACCAAAACCGTGGCCGCCAGAGCGTACAAATCGCTGTGGGGAGAGACGATGCCCATCTGCATCTGTTCGACGGGGGCGTAGCCGAGCTTGCCGATGCGAGTCGCGGGGGCGAGAGTGCCGTTAGCCTCAGCGAAAAGAGACTCTACGGTGGCGGCGACTTGTTTTACTCCGCCAAAGTCGATCAGCACCGGCATCCCGTCAGAACTCCGCAGAATCAGGTTGTCCGGGGAGATGTCGCGGTGAATCACTCCCAAAGAGTGAATGTATTCGAGCAGGGGCAAAATCTGCAGCAGCAATTGATTGATTTCTGCTTCTATGAACCGCAAACCCTGACGCTTGCGGGCGTCGAGCAGAAAGCGGTAGGTTTGGCCGGGCACGTAGTCTTGGACGAGAAATAGGTAGCCTCGATCGCTGATACTGACGCGGAAAAGTTCGCGGAAGCGCGGGATTTGATTGTGTTGCAGCTTGTAGAGCACTCCCGCTTCCCGCTCGAACAGTTCCTCGGATTTTTGTAAAGCGTAACTTCCGTGTACTTGGGGCGCAAATTCTTTTAAAACGCAGGGTTCGTTAAATCGGTGGGCATCTTCAGCGAGGTAGGTGCGCCCGAAGCCTCCGTGTCCCAATTCGCGGACGATGCGGTAGTGGTTGTTGAGAGTTATGCCGGGGTAGATGGGATTGTTCATGGGAACTTGCTGCGTCGGATTTTCACGCTTGACTGAGACTGGGAGTTTTGGGCGATCGCTGAATTAATCTTGCCATAGTGTGTCAGTGTTTATTAGTCGATCGCCAGCTTGGCTATCCCGTGTGGTTATTGTGAAAACAGCGGTTTCGTGCTATGGAAGTTTATCTACTGCGCCATATTTTCGATCGACCTCAACTAGACAGCAGGAGTCCCGCGCTCTACCGCAGGGCGTGAGCGTCGGGAGGAATGCGCGTGAGTGAAGAGATCCACCCCTGACCAAAACCGACAATCTTTAGATGTTGTACGGGAAGGGGTGGTCGAAGAACAAACAGATTCCCGATCCTGCCCCTTGTTTTTACTATCTTCACGAAATACAATAATACCAAAGTTCGTGAAAATAATGTCCCAAGTAATCACCGCCAAGCTAAAACTAAAACTGACTGCCGAGCAAAAAGCTTTGGTGTCTCAGACTGCTTTAGCCTACCGAGATGCCTTGAATTACACTTCACAAGTTGCTTTTGATGCAGGCAAAACCAGCAATGGTGCTAAGTTACAGAAAGCGGTCTACAACGAATTGCGGGTTCGATTTGGGCTGGGAGCGCAAATGGCTTGCAATGTACCCAGACAAGTGTCTGGAACCTATAAGACTCTGTGGACTAAGGTAAAACAATCTAACGATGCTATTGCTAAAGGCTACACTAAGAGACGGTATAAAGGGCTAGACAAAGCCCCCAAATATATATCTCGAACTTGTACCCTAAATTATCAACGTGACTACTCTTTTAAAGCCGAGAGGCAAGTGAGTATCATCACTCTCCAAGGTCGAATAGTGGTCTCGTATGATGGTTACAATAAGCATTTAGATTTAATTGCTAATGGTGCAAGGATTGGAGCGGCTAAAATTGTCTATCAGCGTTCCTCCAAAATCTACTATCTGATGGTAAGTATCGAAGTAGAAACGCCTAAGATTGACCCACTGAAAATAACTAGAGTCTCTGGTGTTGACGTGGGTATGCGCTACTTAGCGGTGGAAATAGACTTGCAAAATAAGGCTAAATTCTACTCAGGGAAGAATGCTAGACATAAAGCTAACCGCTACCATAAAGCACGGATGACTCTTCAGCGTAAAGACACTCGTTCAGGGAAGCGAAGACTAATCGCTTTGTCTGGGAAAGAAAGACGGTTTATCGCTGATGTAAACCACCGGATCAGTAAGGATATTGCCAAACCTAACACCCTAATTGGACTAGAAAACCTCACCGGAATACGGGACAGGACTAGGACGAAATCGGGCAAGAAGGCAAGCAAAAAGAGGCGTAGAGCTAATCGAAATAAAGCTAAATGGTCTTATGCCGAATTGCACGGGTATATCGACTACAAAGCCAATCTAAATGGTTCGTTAGCAACTAAAGTTCCGGCTCATTACACATCGAAAAGTTGTCCTAAATGTGGACATACTTCGGATGCTAATAGACCAAACAAAGGACTATTGTTTCGATGCGAATGTTGTAGTCATGAGTTACACGCTGATTTGGTTGGTGCGCGAAATATTGCAATGAGAGCGTTGCTTGTCCGGCAAGACTGGATGAGCACGGGGAGCTTGTCAGCATCCCCTGATGTATCGAGCGGTGAAACCAAAGCCCAAATCCTGCAAAGGTTTTCGGAATTGCGGTGGAGTTCAGATACAAGCCCCCATCATAGCGGTACTCCGCTTGATGCTGGGTAGTTGACATTTTTAGTGTCCAGCCCGATGTGCTATCCGGTCGCGTCGCGCTACTAATTGACTCGCTTAGCGATCGGGGTGCAAAATACCCATTTTAAGGAGCAAATCATGCAGCCAGAACAGCGTCAGCGAGCAATTGGGGCGTTTGAAGAGTTTTTGAGGGCGCCGCTTGAGGAACGATTGCAACACCAGCAGAATCGAGTTGCCGAATCCGGGGCGATCGCGCTTTTTCAAAAAGTCGCGGCCACAGTACCAGCTTACCAGACTTTCCTAGCTGGACTCAGCATCAATCCCGCCTCAATTCAAACCTTTGAAGACTTCCAAAAGTTGCCCCTAATTACCAAAGAGAATTATTTACGCTGTCACCCGCTACCTCAGTTGTGCTACGAGGGGAAATTAGAAAGTTGCGATTTCATTGCTGTTTCATCTGGTTCGACAGGAAACCCGACATTTTGGCCGCGTTTTATCAGCGACGAGTTGCAAATTGCCGCTCGTTTTGAACAAATATTTCACGACAGTTTTTACGCCGACAATCGCTCAACTTTAGCTGTCATTTGCTTTGCGTTGGGAACTTGGGTAGGCGGAATGTACACGGCCAATTGCTGCCGCTATCTAGCGAGTAAGGGTTATCCCGTTACAGTTGTGACGCCTGGGAATAATAAGACTGAAATATTTCGAGTTGTGCAGGAACTTGGGGAGCATTTTGAGCAAGTAGTTTTGTTGGGATATCCGCCATTTATCAAGGATGTGATTGATAGCGGAATTGCTGGGGGTGTGGAGTGGCAAAAATACCGAATTAAGATGGTGTTTGCGGGAGAAGTGTTTAGCGAAGAATGGCGGAGTTTGGTGAGCGATCGCACTAATTCTGACAATCTATATTACAACTCTGCGAGCCTTTACGGTACTGCGGATGCCGGCGTTTTGGGCAACGAGACACCGCTGAGTATTTGCATCCGTCGCTTTTTAGCAAACAATCCCGAAGCAGCACGCAATTTATTCGGGGAATCGCGGTTGCCAACGCTGGTGCAGTACGATCCGAAAAGTCGCTTTTTTGAAGCGAATAATGACGGCACGCTATTATTTTCTGGCGACAATGGCATCCCGCTAATACGGTATCACATCTCCGATAACGGCGGTTTAATTTGTTACGAAGCAATGCTCAATTTTTTGGCAGAATGGGGATTTAACCCTGTGGCACGTTTGCAGCAAGAAGCAGGTATGAAAGTTTCTGATTTCCCCAGAGGCATTCGCTGCTTGCCATTTGTCTATGTATTTGGGCGATCGCACTTTACCGTTTCCTACTTCGGTGCCAACATTTACCCGGAAAATGTCACCGTAGGTTTAGAAGTTCCCACCATTCGGGAATGGGTGACTGGAAAATTTGTGCTGCAAGTCAAGGAAAATGCGGATCAAAATCGGTTTTTATCGGTGGTTGTGGAATTAGCAGCGGGGGTGGAGGGCGACGAGGAGATGCAGCAGGCGATCGCATCTTCTATTCTCGCGCAATTGCGGCGGCTAAACAGCGAATTTGCTAATTACGTTCCGCCAGAATATCAGTTACCTGTGGTGACATTAACTGCGATGGGCGATGCCGAGTATTTTCCGATAGGGGTGAAGCACCGATACAGGCGGCAGTAAACCGTGTTTTTGTGAGTAGGGGCTGGACTAAACCGTATCGGGATCAATATTTAATTCTCGCAGTTTCGCGGCCAAGCGATCGGCTCGTTGAGCTTCTTGTCCGGCTCGTTGAGCCTCTTCGTCGGCTCGTTGAGTCTCCGTTTCTGCAACCTCTTCAGGAGTAGGGACAAGCTCTCCTTCTGCTGTAAAAAAACGCAATTTTCCGCCACAAATTCCGAGACTCAAATCGAGCTGCTGACTCCGCAGATGCCCGGATTCATTCGGTGCGATTGGTTCATATTCCCCGTCAAGTAAATGAAACCCAGCTAATTCTAAAGTTTCGGGGTCAAACCAAAAGTAATCATGAGTACGAAAAGTATCTTGATAGAGTTGTTTTTTAAAGTTTTTGTCTATATCCGCTGTTTTGGGAGACAGGATTTCAACGATAATATTGGGGTACTTTCCCTCTTCATCCCAAACTACCCAACTTTTCCGAGTTTTTCGTTCTGTTCCGAGTACCACAAAAAAGTCTGGGCCTCGGAAGTCTTTCGATTTGAGTTGCTTGGGACTGTAATAAATGGTGAGGTTTCCAGCAGCATAGAAATCATTTCTATCTCGCCACAGCCATTCTAGACAGTTTAGGAGTAGGATTATTTGTCGGAGATGCAGTTCTGTTTCCACGGGAGGTTCGTCACTGTATAAATCGCCTGAAGGAAAGATAACATTTTCTGGTATCTCTTGTTCTGGTATTTCTTGGGTAGTAGCTAATTCTGCGGTTGCGGACATGGCTGCTTGGTGAGGAGTAAGAGGTTGTGTGTCTATTTTAGCAAGCTTTTCATATCTCTGCCCAGGACTATTCGGCTCTCCTGAGTTTGTGGTGATAAACAAACCGCATATCCTTACTCCAAGGGCATCACAGAATCGCGAAAAGTTGTGTCTTATAGCGTATCCACCATAAACCCAGGAGAGCCGACTATTCTGAAAGCCCGATCGCGCTTTTTGCCGAAACACGCGATCGAGCACCCAATAATTAGTTTTTAACTATTAGCAATTAGCGTTTTATTGACCGTCAGTTTGTCTGAGAGCCTCCAGAATTTCCGGTCGCTTCATGCGCGCGTAACCCCGCACTTTCCTGTCTTTGCCGATCGCCTTCAACCGCCTCAGCGAAAGACTTTCGTAGTCTTCTTCTGGGGACGGGGACGGAAACGGCAACTCCAACTGCAACTGCGGTAACTGAGGTTTCGGCTGTGCTTTCGACTGCTTCTTCGGCTGCGTTTTTGACTGCTTCTTCGGCTGTGCCTCTGGCTGTCTCTCTGAGTTAGTCGCTGCGGCTCCCAGTTGGCGTCGGAGCGTTTCAATTTGATTTTTCAGGTCATTTTCTACGTCTTCAATGGCGTCGGCAACAAACTGATTAATTGTTTGGACTGTGCGTTCTAATTTGATTGACAGTAGTTTTTCCAGTTCATCCAACTGTCTCAAAGCACCTTCAAGATTTACCTCAGAAATAACAGCCGATGTGGGCGGACGGTTGCTGCTCGATTGTTCTATTTTTTTAGCCATTTTATCTACCTTTTCATTAAATGCTTTTTCCACTTGTTCGAGCAAATGCTTAATCTGTTCTATTTGGTTACGCTCAAAGTTCTGCTCACTTATAGCTTTTACGTGTTTTTTTAGCAGGTCTTCATTTTTTTTTACAGATTGTTCTATTTGTTTTGTTAGACTATCTACCTTTTTTTGAAATGATAGCTCAAATTGTTGCAGTAGAGTCTCAATTTGTGCTGTTTTAGGAGTCGGTTGCGGAGCTAAATATTCCATTTCTGCTTGAGCAACAGCTACCTCCTCGTCGGTCATTTCAAATACCCACGCCCACATTTGCTCGGTGCCAAGTTCTTTAGCAACAATACACCAATCTGAGCCGCAGACCACTTCATATTCTTCTTCGTTGCTGTAAGCTTCGGTAGGGCGTACAATTAAAGGAATTAAGTTGCTGCCTTGCTCGATCAGACTTCTCCTGAGAGCTTCGCGGCGTTCGCGAGGAATTTCGCCCCGATGAGGCTCTGGTATGGCAATTTGGGAAGTGTAAATCTGAGTGTGACTAATTGGCTTAATCCGCAAATATTCAACTATTTGGTTTTGATCGGACGATCGATCCATCTTGTTACAAGTCCCCTTTTGTCATGAAAATCTGATGTGTAGGTATTTATGTATGTTTGCACTTTACAGCCGGCGTTTTAAGGGATGCAGGACTAACCCAAGAACTCAAATTGTAAGGTGCGAGACAAACACCTTACCCAGACCGTGGTAACTTAAAGGGTTTCTTGGGCTGAGTCTTCCAAGTCTGCGATCGAACTCAGTTATCTGGAGGAGATATGGCGTTGCTGCTGTACCTGTGCGAGGGGCTGTGCAGTGACAGCCCGGGCGATGGCGTCCCGCCCCGCAAGCTACGGCAAAAGTTACTGCAATTCCTAAAAAAGCGACTGTGATGAGTTTAACTGCCTGCGGGACACCAAGCATACACTGCTTTACTCATCTTTACTTTTTTTGGCTTAGAGACTCACTAGACCAAAGTTGCTAGTGGCGGCAGTAGTTGCGAGTTATGAGTGTTTTTGCCACTTGTCAATTATTTTAATCATTGTTTTGTCGGTTAACCCATCAATACGTTTGACCGCACTTGTAAATGACACAAACGGCTGCACCTCTCGTTCTTTGATTATTCTTTTGATTACTGGAGACTTCAAGCCCGCATCTTGAAAATTCGCCAACATTTTAAATTCATCTAGGGTATTGAGTGCTTCCAACGCCGACATTGATTCGGAAGCTACGTTTTCAAATTGTGGTATCCTCTCTACCACCACTGGTTTTTCGGGTGGCAACTCAGATTTCAACTCATTAATTCTGTTTTCTAACCCAGCTTCAACTAACAGAGGTACTTGTTGTAAGATTCGGTTTTCAAGTTCTTGTATACTCTGGGCGAAAACTTTTTGTTCACGGGCGTACTCGGCTTTTAAGTCATTAATTTGACGGGCAAACTCAGCTTCAATATTTGTTAGTCGCTGTTCTAAACTAGATGACTCTTGGGGACTTTCATTTTCACCTAAATTAGGGACTTCGACCAAAGAAACCGGGTTTTTTATTGAATCTGCAGGCTGCGACGAAGTATTTTCGTACAAAACCCCGGTTTCTGGGTTCTCAACTAAATTCTCAGTTTTGGCGGATTTCCTCAACGCTTGAACTTGCTCTAAAAGCAGTCCTTCATTTTCTGGTTCAAGAATAAATGCTCCGATTGTCTCGCCTTTCATAGGGTTGATTTCCCTGGCTCTCACCGCCGCGTAGTATTCAAAGTCTCCGTCTACTATCTCGTAGGAATCCATACCGTTGCGGCGGAGAATTATGGGGTTAATCAATCCTCCTAATTCTAAAATCAGTTGCGCCAGTTTCTCCAAATCGCGCTCGGCAAAATTGGAACGGGGAACTGTGGATGTAATCTTTTTAACTAGAACCAACGACACCAATAATTTTTTCATTATTTACCACCTATCTTTTCCAAGACTTCCATTGCTAATACTTCAAATTCTTGAGATGCGGTAGAATCTGGATTAAAGTCTAGCACGGAAATCGGATCGGCAATTTCCATATCTCCCACCATCTGAGTGTGTTCTGCACACTTAGCCAAATCATCTCTTTCGTAAATGGCGCTTTCCATGATTTCCAGTCCGTAGCGTTTGGGAATTGCATCCCTCCGCTTGGGCAAACTGTACTGTATAAATTTACTGTTAGTTGATATTTTACAAGGAAGTACGCCTAAAATTTCGAGAGGATTTATGCCCATTAGTTTCTTGAATCCATTGATTTTTCCGATAAAATCTTTGACATGAATTAATCCTTGATTGGCAAAAGGTTTTAAGTCAGAAGGAATAATTAAATAATCAGCAGCAATCAAAGCAACTCTAGCATATAAATTCAAAGATGGCGGCGTATCAATCAGTACAATATCGTAGTTTTCTTGTACTTCTGCTAGTTTTTGAATCAGAATTATTTTACTGTAATCCAGTGAGTTTAGTTCATTTTCATATTGCATTAAATCAATATGAGAAGGAATCACATCTATTGCTGGAGTGCAAAAATTAGACGTTCTCGCGACTTGTGATATTGAGTAAAAATCTGCTGACCGCAAAACGTGAAGAATATTGTTGTTTTTCAAATCATCTTGTTCTTCATCCTCAAATTTTACTAAACCTGTCGCAAATGTTGTATTAGCCTGACTGTCTAAGTCTATCACCAAGACTCTCTTACCTTTCTTGCTCAACGCAGCAGCTAAATTGACTACAGTTGTAGTTTTGCCAACGCCACCTTTGTTATGGTAAACTGCAATAATTTTCATACTATTTTGGATTTTTGGGGGAACGGTTACATCGGATTTAACTTGAGGCTTAACTGAATAATTTTCAGGTATTTGTTCCGGTTCTGAGATTTGACTTGGCTCAGGTTCTGCGGTGGCGGGATTTTTGGGCTGTACTGGGACTTCGCTAATTAACTCAGGACTAACCAAATTAATTTTACTATCTTCCAGTTCGAGATTATCGGGATTTTTTATAAATTTTAAACTATCTCTGCCAATTAAAGCGATAATTTCATCAATTCTATTTTCAATGTCTTTTCCAGCACACTTAAAGACTAGCTGAATATCATCGGCGACTCTTTGATAAATTCTAATTTCTTTACCGTTAGTTATGAGGCCGTAGCGGATGCTCAAACTTGTTAAATAGCGATGGAGTTTTCGCAGGTGGCGGTCTAAATTTTCCTTCGGATGTTTAGCCTCCATAACTACACTCATCGGCGAGTCTGCATCGACAACTATTGGGATAACTTGGGTTGCAAATGAGAGGAAGTCTAGACGAATATTCCCAAATGCGATTTCTTGGTGCCAAGTGTCGGGCGTATAACCTAACTTTGGTAGCAGATAGCTGACAATGAGTTTGCTTTCTACTTCGCTTTCGTTGCGGCAGTTATTGGGATTGAAAGTCATTCGATTTTAGATTTTAGATTTTAGATGGGGAATGACTGATTTAATAATGGTACGGATTGTGATATTGACAGTAGGGGGCGCATTCCGCCCCTTACAAAGGCTATGGATTGTAATATCGAAAAACCCGGTTGTGTTTGACAAACCGGGTTTTTTGGGGATTAATCACGCTTCAAAACTACTTTGTTTGAGCGTTAAATTCCTGCAATGTCTGATAGCCGCCAGCCGGATCGTATAGGTGACAGTTGTCGGCAATCCGCTTCATTAAAGACCAAGAAAATTCTGTTTCGTACAGATGATCTTGCCAATTTTCCTTTAAGCTGCTGTGGGCGAGGCGCAAATTGTACCAGGGAATAGCAGTTGAAAGGTGGTGGGGAACGTGGACGTTAATGTCGTGGCACAGAAACTCTACCCAGCGGGGATAATCGCAGTGAACAGTTCCCGATAGTTGCGCTTGGGCTTCGTTCCATTCTTCGGGTTCTTTAAATGAAATGTCTGGTGCTGTGTGGTGGACGATCGTAAAAGTGCTCATCCAGAAATGGTAAACCAGCCAGGGCATCAACCAAAATTTGACAAATCCCCAAATGCCTGTGGTTGCAATTAAAATCGGAAATCCGATCGCAGCACCGATTAAAACTACAAAAACTGAAAACCGCACTTGTTCTTGTTTCTGTTGTCCTTTGAACCGCCACCACATAAAGTGCACTTTTGCCCAGTGGGCGATCGAGCCGATCCACCACATCCGACCGAAAATTAAACTATAAGCTATTTGTAAAGCCTTGGGAGCAGCAGCGTAGTCTTCTGCTGTCATCGGTTGCCAAGCATTATCTTCGCCAATTTTATTGGTGTGCTTGTGGTGATAATTGTGTCCGTGCCGCCATGCGTGAAACGGATAAATTAACGGCAGAAATGCGATATGTCCGACTAAATCGTTTACCCAGCGGCGGTTAGCAAATGACCGATGACCGCAGTCGTGACCGATCACAAAAAAACCGGTTAATCCGGTTCCTGTGAAAATCCACATTAGGGGTAGTAGAAACCAAGGAGAGACTGCTATGCCCCAGTAACCGACAGCAACTAAAAGAACGTTGACGATTACTTTTGTCCAAGCTTTGCGGGGGTTTTTGGCGAATACTTCCCGCGGCAGGGTTTTGAGAATATCTTTCAGGCGCAGGTTGGAAGTGTCACTTGCGGATGTCAAATTTAGTGGTTTTTCGATCGATGCTGTCATAAACTGATTTCGATTCTCCGTATGCCATGAGGATGGCTTAACAAATTAGCGCAATAAAAAAGCGCCGTAAAATATCAGCTCGTTGCCAGCAAGCAGCAGACGAGTTGAGCTGTAGGCAAGCGCGTTTTAGCAAAAGCTAGCGATCGCTATCCGCAGTTAGGAATTTCTAGCACTTTTGGCAAAAAACACTGCGGGTAGCAAAACATTCGTTTTTATAACACAGGGCCAGGACAATTAGCATTAGCGACTGTTGTCTGCTAATTGCTGTTCCTGCCAGAAATGGGGTCGATCTCCCGCAAGCCAGCGATCGAGCGCTGTTTGAGGCTTTGCACTTCCAGCAGCAAGGATTCGATTTCCGCTTGCAAGTGCAGGAACTTAACTTGCTGATCGGCTTGGTAGGGGCACTTCACTGAATTTACTTTGCGGGCAAAACTGGTCGATAGCGTAGAAGAACTAGCCATGTCGGGATTGCTCGCGGTAACTTGAGGCCGGGAAAGAGTCGATGAATTATTTGACATTAGTAATTGGGTAGACATATCTACACATTCACACCATTAAGTTACTTTAACCTGAACCGATCGTATTAAACATCAAATTAACCGATCGAGCTAAAATTAGTGTAAATTCTTCGGCCATTGCCTAAAACCATTGACACCGTGACCCTGATTCTACCTGCTACTGACTCTGCTGCTAACTCTGCTGCCCGCGCCGCCGAGCCGAAACGCTACGGCTGGCCCGGCTTGATCGAAGCTTATCGCCCCTACCTGCCGGTGACGGAAACCACGCCGGTAGTGACCCTCCAAGAAGGCAATACTCCCCTGATTCCAGCACCTGCGATCGCCTCTCTCATTGGTCGAGACGTGCGCGTCCTGGTGAAATACGACGGACTCAACCCCACTGGTAGTTTCAAAGACCGGGGGATGACAATGGCGATTTCCAAGGCAAAGGAAGCTGGTGCCAAAGCAGTAATTTGCGCCAGTACCGGTAATACTTCGGCCGCCGCCGCCGCCTACGCCCGACGCGGGGGGATGCGAGCTTTCGTGTTGATTCCCGAGGGTTACGTGGCTTTGGGCAAGCTGGCGCAAGCTTTGCTTTACGGTGCGGAAGTCATTTCGATTGGCGGAAATTTCGATCGAGCCTTAGAAATTGTCCGCGAAATGGCTGTTAACTACCCCGTGACTTTGGTAAATTCGGTGAATCCTTACCGCTTGGAAGGTCAGAAAACCGGGGCTTTTGAAGTGGTGGACGCTTTAGGCGACGCCCCAGACTGGCTGTGCATTCCCGTCGGAAATGCGGGAAATATCACAGCATACTGGATGGGTTTTTGTCAATACCACCAAGCCAAAAAATGTTCGCGCTTGCCGCAGATGATGGGATTTCAAGCCGCCGGGGCTGCACCGTTGGTGACGGGAGAACCGGTGGCGCACCCGGACACCTTGGCGACGGCAATTCGGATTGGAAATCCGGCTAGCTGGAAACAGGCGATCGCAGCTTCCGAAGCCAGCCGCGGCAGTTTTGCCGCAGTCACCGACGCCGAAATTCTCGACGCTTACCGTTTGTTGGCATCGCAGGAAGGGATTTTCTGCGAACCGGCGAGTGCAGCTTCTGTGGCCGGTTTGCTGAAGGTGAAAGACCAAGTTCCGACTGGGGCGACGGTAGTTTGCGTGTTGACTGGTAACGGTTTGAAAGACCCGGATACGGCAATTAATCACAGCAACAATCTGTTTAAAAGCGGCATTGCTCCGACTTTGGATGCAGTAGCTGGAGCGATGGGATTTTAAAAGAAGGAAGAGGGAACAGGGAAGAAGGAAGATAGAGACAGGCAAGATGCCTGTTCCACTCTTAGTTAAAATCTCTTGTGGGGTGGGCATCTTGCCCGCCCCTAAGCCCATAGAAACACGCAAGATGCCTGTTCCACTCTCAGTTAAGATCCATTGTGGGGTGGGCATCTTGCCCGCCCCTAATCGTATCCATAAACCCCTGTGAGATCGCTTTTTTCTCGATCGACTCAGCGAGACAATTTTGTCATTATATTATGACTAGCCCTACTGCAACCCTGTTAATTGCCTGTCCCGATCGCAAAGGGCTTGTCGCCTTACTTGCCAATTTTATCGCCTCCCACAACGGCAATATCATCCACGCGGATCACCATACAGATTTTACCGCCGGATTATTTCTGAGCAGGCTAGAATGGCAATTAGATGATTTTGACTTAACCACCGAACAAATAACACCTGCTTTTACTGAAATTGCCAAGGACTTACAAGCCAATTGGCAATTGCATTTCTCTCATAAAATTCGACGCATCGCAATCTGGGTAAGCCGTCAAGATCACTGTTTATTAGACTTGATTTGGCGACAGCGAGCGCAAGAAATCCGAGGTGAAATTCCGCTGATAATCAGCAACCATGAAAATTTAAAGCCCATTGCCGCACAATACGGTATCGAGTTTGAGTATATTCCCCTTACTAAAGATAATAAAGCTATTCAAGAAGCACAACAGTTAGAACTTCTTAAAAAATATAAGATTGATTTAGTAGTTTTGGCTAAATATATGCAAATTTTGAGTCAAGACTTTATCAGGAAATTTCCCAATGTGATTAATATTCACCATTCATTTTTACCCGCGTTTGTGGGTGCAAATCCCTACGAAAGGGCTTATGAAAGAGGGGTAAAAATTATCGGTGCAACAGCCCACTATGTTACACCAGATTTAGATGCGGGCCCGATTATCGAACAAGATGTTGTGCGCGTGAGTCACCGCGATGAAGTGTCTGATTTGGTTCGCAAAGGTAAAGATTTAGAAAGAGTTGTGTTAGCAAGGGCGGTGCGATATCATTTACAAAATCGTGTTTTAGTGTACGGCAATCGGACTGTGGTTTTTGCTTGAAAATTAGGCATCATATCAATTCGGGTTTGTTAGTGCTTTGAGCAATCGGCGAGTGATATCAATTCCGGTTGCAGTCGCTACGTACAGCGAATCCCAAAGTTTTCTCAACTTGATATTTTTCATGGCTTGTGATGGGGTTAAGATTTTCCGTTGCCGTCTTGTTGCGATCGCCCTTGGGTAAATTTTCGCAAAGAGCGGCCCATACGACGAGGTTTCGGAACTTTACTTTTACCAGCGGGCCATCCTTCGCGCTGCTGGGAGCGATCGCCATCGGTTTCTTCGGTTTGGTCGTGAAACAAAATTTGTCGCGTGGGATAAGGCAAATCGATGCCGTTTTCCACAAGCTTTTTTTTAATAGCACAAATTACCTTGTCGCGCGATCGCATATCGTCAATGCGGCGCGGCGGAGCAATCCACCACCGAACGCGGATTTTGACGGTACTTTCTGCTAGCTCAAGCACCAGCACATCGGGTGCAGGATCTTTCAACACCTCCTTTACGCTGTACAATGCTTCCAGCATTAACTGCTTGGCACAATCAATATCGTCGCCGTAACCAATACTAAAATCGTATTCCGTGCGGCGTTTATCGAAAGCGGTATTCACTGTCACCGAATTCGTAAACAATTCGGCATTGGGAATGACAATCCGCCGACCATCATAGGTTAGGATTGTTGTAGCGCGGGTCTCAATATTTTCTACCGTTCCCTCAAAGTTTTTAAACACAATCTGGTCATCGATTCGGAACGGTTCAGTCAACAGAATTAGAATACCGGCTAAGAAGTTTTGCAAGATATCGCGAAAGGCAAAACCAATCGCCACCCCGCTAATTCCCAGCAGTTGCACCAAATCGCCAGCTTTCAATGTGGGAATTACAATCGAAAGAGAAATAAATAGACCAACTAGAACGATCGCACTCTGGGCTAACCGTCCTAACACCAGCCCCAAATTTCGAGCTTGGTGGTGGTGGCGGGTAACTCGCCTGACCACTCTCTTAATTTGCCTACCCACAAAGTAAAAAATTGCAAAGACAATTAACGCCAGCACAATATTAGGCAGCATGATCATAAAGCCGTCGATCATGCTCTGAATCTTTTTCCAGACTATTGATATCTCTGCCTTCATCAAGTTTCCTCGCGCATCAGTCGTTGTCGATAGTAGTAAAATTTAGCTCGATTAAGTTCTATCTAAAGACTGTAGGTGAGTACGACGCGAGGAAGATTTTTTGGCAGTCCTCAAAATTTTGAATGCGGATTATATCAATTCCGGTTGCACTCCTTATGATGTTGACTGTTGACTGTTGACTGTTGACTGTGACTCGAACAACTGAAAATTGCGCCGAGATACCGGGCGACTTGTAAAAATAATTCAGGAATTGCCATCTAATTTATCACCTGACGATGCAGCCGGAAACGATATTATAGGTTGGGATATAGTACAGTTACATCGATTAGTAGATTATCCGTAGATGGGGAATAATAAAGAAGCTGATAAATTAATGCCGCTTAATTTCAGGAAAAGCAAAAACAACGCATCGCTGACTAAATCCCACCTGCTAAGGGGACTCGCCATGCCGAAAATTCCTGAATTTTTAACTTCTAATTCCCAAAGGGCGGTAAATCGAGTAACTGATTTTTAGAAGGTGGAAGTTGGGCGGGATTTTTGCCTGGGGCAGAAGTTTGACGTATTTCCAGAGCAGTTTCGCCAGGATTTGCAGTGCGAGTAGGTACTATTTCTAAAGAATATACTGTCTCCGTTTTTGCAGGGGCAGGATTTTGGGCTTTCGTGAGCAAGTCAACGGCATCTCCGAGGGCGCTAGTTAAATTTTTGCTAGTTTCGGCGTGACGGGCTTCTTCTTGTTTGAGGGCTTGAGTGAGTTGTTTAACTTGTTCGATCGCCCGATCGCGCTCTTCGAGAACTTCTGCTAACTTAGCTTTAAGTTCGCCTACTGTTTGCAGTTGTTCCACTTCCTGCTGGCGAGCAACTCCAGCATCAGATCCTTCGGGCACAAGGGGAGAAAAATTTTGTAATTGCTCTATTTGTGCTTCCAGAGAAGCGATGGTTTGCTGAGTTAATTTGGCATCATTCCGCCGCTGTTCGGCTTCGGTATTGTAAAGTTGGCGCCACTGAGCCGCACTTTCACCGGCCTCATCGCGATCGCGCGAAACTTCTGTTAACTGCTGTTGCAGCCGCTTGATTTCATCTAACCACTGTCTGACATCCTGAGCCATAATATTGATTTTAGATTTTAGATTTTAGATTTTAGATTGGGGAATTGGGAATTGGCAATTGCGAGTTGATAATGGCTTAATTAATTAACGACTTGTGTACCTCATCTTTCGCCCCGTTGCCTGTGCGCTATGAACATTTTTTACTGGTTGCGCTACCTGATTTTAGCTTTGTTTAAGGCATTTTTGAGGCTGCTTCGAGCTCTCAAACGGAAATTTTGGGGTTTTTGGCTGTTTTGTCGGTGTTTGACTTGGGGCACGCTCAAGGAAGTCGGGGCGAAGGCGGGAGAGCAGCGTTTGCCGGGGCTATCTGCGGAAATGGCCTACAATTCTATGCTGGCGCTGTTTCCGGGGCTGTTGGCTATCTTATCTGCGATCGCTCTGTTTGAACCTTTGCAGTCAACACTTTATCAAATCGCCCGTCTTTTGGGCGAAGTTATACCCGATGACGTGCGGAAGTTGATTGGTGGCTTAATCAAAGAAATTCTGCTAACTCGCAGTAAAGGGCTGTTTTCGGTGAGCTTTCTTGGGGCGATTTGGGCATTTTCTGGAGTAATGAGCGCGGCGATGGCTGCACTCGATCGCATCCATGAAATCCCTAGCGATCGAGCTAGACCATTTTGGAAAGCAAAACTTATTTCTCTGGCGCTGAGTGTCGGCACAATTATACTATTGATTCTGGCATCGGGAGTAGTATTTGTCAGCGACTTAATTGTACAAGCTATTGCCCGCCAGAGTTGCCTGATCGAGTCCGTCGCCAATTGCGATTTAAAAGATGTTCAAAATTGCTTGATCCTCGCCGGCAATTGCCCTTTGGAGTCGCAACTGTTAGGTGTTTGGCGGCTGTGGCGGTGGCCGATTTCTTTGGGAATTATATCACTGGCTTTTGCTTTTGTTTACCGCTACGGGCCTAGCCGCCGCCTACCAGATATTCCTATTTTTTCGGGAGCTGTTTTTGCTGCTATTTTGTGGGCGCTATTTTCAGCTTTATTTCGGTTTTATGTTTTGCATTTGGGCAATTACACGTGGACTTACGGCACAATCGGAAGTTTTATTGTGTTGCTGCTGTGGCTGGATATTTCTTCTTTGGTGATGCTGATCGGCGCTCAGTTGAATGTGACAGTGGGAAAGGCTATGAAACAATCAAAATTAAAATAATTTGTTAATTTTGAATTGTTAATTGCTATTTGCCGGATGCTGGCTTACCTACGGAGTAAAGTGCTGAGTATGCCCGCAACAAAAGACAGAAAAATTAGTATCCAAATGACACCGCCGGGAATGAATGTCAAGAGGCCAACACCTCTGAGAATCCAAACTAGGAGGGTGAGGCCCAGGATAGTCAAAAAGATGCGGGTAGATAGTCGCATTTGAAATCTAGGAGAATTAGTCATGTTGAATGTTAAAGTTTTGTCTGGATCAATGATAGCTGTTTTATTGGCGATCGGCAGTTACCTGACTTTAATTTCGGTTCCGGGTTCCGCTGTTGCGCCTGGGGGTGCAAATAAGCTGGGGGAAGCGGCAAAAACTGCTCAAAAAACACCTGCTGCAAGTTTAACAATTTCCGATCGCACAATTGGAGCGGCGAAGGTGGGGATGACTTTTGGACAATTGAAAAAGGCTCTGGGTTCGACGGCGCAGTTTAAGGTAGAGTCTCCTTTTATGGTAGACTTTGATTCTGTGGCAGTTAGTCGATCGGGAAAAGTGCAATATCGGATTATCTACGCTGCTGGTACAAAGCTCAAAGATACCGATGTTATTGAACTTTTGATGACTGACAATCCTAATTATAAAACAGTTCAGGGCGTCGGGCCAGGAATGACTCTGAAACAAGCTGAGGCAATTTACGGCCAAGCTACTTTATCTTATAACGTCGATAATGAAATGAGAGAAGGGGTTGTATTTGCCAAGCAACCCACTAGAAACATTATGTTTGTTCCCAAGGCTGAAGGGAAACAATTTGCGGGAGTTTATGGCGCTGGGGAAGGGGGATTTTATCAGACTAATAAGTATCAAACCAATGCTGTAATTCGCTCTGTCATGGTGCGGAATTGAATTAGCAGTAGTTACGCAGGCACGCTACATATAGCGTGCCTGCGTAACTGCCGTAGTAGCGGTTTAAACCGCCGATCGAGAGGTAACAAACCCGAATTTGCTGTAAATCCCCAGAGATAAATACAACTGACCGAAGTGGATTTTGTCATCACCTTTACCTCTAAATATCGCGCGTAAAAACCGAGAATAAACTAAAAAAAAACATCACTTTTGTTTAATCACCACCAAAGTAATATCATCAAAAACCTTCTGAGCACCAATATACTGCCGCACATCATCAATCACAGCTTCCCGAATTTCTTGGACCGAGCGCTGACGATTTTCAACCACCACTTGCCACAACCTTTCTAATCCGTACAGCGCATTATTAATATCTAAAGCTTCAGGAATTCCATCAGTATAAAGCACCACCACATCTCCGGGGTTTAACAGCACTTCTTCTTGAGCAATAAAGTCGCCAATCTCTTCTACTAAGCCAATGGGAAAGCCTAAATCCATCGTGTCTATGCACTCCAATTTTCCATCAGCGCGCACCACAATCATTTCCTCATGTTGTCCGCTTAATTTCAGGACACCTCCGGCATAGTCTAATATAGCTAGAGACATATTTCTAGAGGAGTCCATGCGCTGGAGATTGTCATAAAGAGTCTGGTTGAGGACATCCAAAAACTTCACTGGATCTGTTTCTTTCATTTTCTGAAGCGTCCTGACAGCCGTTTGTGCCATAATCATCAACACGCCGCTTTCTAAACCGTGTCCCGTGACATCGCCAATGCTAATCTTGACTTGACCATCCTGTTGCAATACCTCGTAGTAATCGCCGCCAACTTCATCGGCTGGTTCCATAAATCCAGCTATTTCTAAGCCTTCAATTGCCTCTAATTCTGACTGTTTTGGCAACACCATTTGTTGCAGTTGTTTGACAATATCGAGTTCCGCACTCATTCGCAGATTGTCTTTTTTGAGGAGTTCATTGAGAGTGCTAATTTCTTGATTAGCTTGACCTAGTTGAGCTGTGCGTTCTTGAACTTTATCTTCTAAAGTGCGATAGAGCAGCGCATTTTCAATAGAAATCGCAGCTTGAGAAGAGAGGACTTTAAGAATTTCTAGGCGATCGCGTGTAAAAGCTCCCGTAGTCAGATTATTTTCTAGATACAGAATGCCGAGCAATTTGCCTTGATTGATAATAGGAGCACATAAAACCGACTTAGGCTGATTTTTCACAACATAAGGTTCGCTAATAAATACACCTTCTTTCGTAGCCTCTGATAGCACTATATCTTCCAGAGTTCTTGCGACATATTTAAACATCCCCACTGGCATATCCTCCCCGGCTTCAACAGCAATAGATTGCAAAACTTCCACCTTGGGTGGGTCGAATTGACCAGTTGCTTCAATAGTTAACTTGCCATTATTTGATAAAATCAGTAGACCTGTTTGTGCGCCTCCATTCTCCAGCAAAATATTCATTAATTTGGCTAATAATTGGTCAAGGACAATTGCACCAGCAAGGACTTGGGAAGCTTTGATAACTGTGAACAAGTCTATATTGGAACTTCCTCCAGTTGTTGAAGAAGCTATGCCAATAGCAGTAGTCTGCAAATCAGTTTGTTTCTGGGCAGATACCTTGGGTAGCAACTGCGGATATTTCTCCTCCAAATCCTCTACTTTACGCTTAGCCCCCCAAAGTTGGTAGCCATAATGCGCTTTTTTCATATAAAGTTGGGCAATTTCCTCTTTGCCTTTACCTAGCCAGAACTTAGCTGCCAGTTCATTGCCTAAAGCTTCATTCTGAATATACTCATTTTCATGGGCTGAAGCAATGGCGCGATCGTACAATTCCCATATTAATTCTATTTCTTTACCAGTAATGCGAGCAATTTCCGCTTCTACCAATAGATATTTGTGCAGGAAGTTTTCAGGACAGTTATCTGCCCAATTTTTCATCTTCTGTTGATTGACTTTTAAAATTTCCTCATATTCCTGCTGTTGCGAGTTGGTAGCAGTTGGGTAAAGAGCCGTTAAAATTAAAGAATAGTACATATAATGGTCGGCTTGACTGGGTATACCTGTAATAAAAACGAGAATTTCATCGCTTTTTTTGGCGGTTGTCAGAGCATTTTTATAATCTCCATATAGGAAGAAAATTTGTGTTTTAAATAGGTTATACGGCACTATTCCCGTCATAAAATTTTTTTCTTCCCACATTTGGAGGCACTGATATTCATCAAAATTCTCATCGCTAAAAGAAAATTTGTCCAGGGTTAATCCCTGTAAATTTAAGATAAAATACTGATATAATTGCTGACTCCCAACCAAAGCAGAATTTTTGATTTGCTTGTTAAACTCAAGATATTTGTTAGACTCATCAAGAATACTGTCAAAGTTTTCCCCAGCTATAATTCTTTGAATAACCAAATGGTAAGAAGTATAAGCCGCCCAAATATCTCCAATTTCTGCACCTATTTGGTAGCCCTTTCTAAGAATAGGAATACCTTTTTTAAGATGGCTTCGCCAGGGATTAATATGAGCACCGAACATCTCGATAACTTTGCAAGATAAACTAGCATTATTAAACTGCTCGGCCAGCTTCATGCCTAATTGACCAAATTCATAACCAACCTTATAATCAACTAATCTTGGATCTCCCATAAGTCCCCAGTAAGCATATCCATGAGCCGAGTGCTCGGAGTTGCCGTGTGCAATAGAAAGATTGACCATTTTGAGTGAGCCCAAAGCACACAAGTCTTGGTTAGTAAAATAAGTAGGTCCACTAAGATTTTCTAAAAGCTTCATACAGGCTATTATTTCTGAGTTAATCATCTTGGGTGCATCAATTAGCTCGGCTATCTTGATTCTTTCGAGACTAGCTCTGTATAACTGTAACTCTAATTCCAATTCTGACCAAATTTCTGCTTTATTAGCGATCGGCAAACTGACTCCCAAAGTTTTTAAGGTGTCCGAAGCTATTTGTATAGCTTCTAAATATTTGCCTTTATTATCATAAAAAATTACGCGCATATTCTGAATTTCTGCTCGTTCTAAATTAGAGTGAGCCTGAGTTAATATCAAATCAAATAACTCTTCTGCCTTTTCAAAGTTACCGCATAAATATTCACATTCAGACCGTTGTCGATATAAACTAAAGGTCAAATCATAATGCTCTTGCCAAGCATCTCCCGGCAACATCTCTATTCCCGTAGTAAAATATTGCTCTAAAGCAGTGGCATAAGCCGTTGAAGCTTTGGCTTTTCTCCCCGCTTCCAAGTTCAATCGTGCTAATTCCACCCGTTCCGATTCATCAGTTATCAATTCCCAAGCTAAGTTTAAATGATCGACTATTTCAAATGTTTTTTCCGGTAGTTGCTCAGCAGATACATTCGCTAGCAACAGCCGCCCAATTAGAAGATGAACCGCTTTTTTCTGATTGTCATCAATCAGAGCATAAGCCGCTTGTTGTACCCGGTCATGCAGAAATTTATAATCTTGAATTAATAGGTTTTCATCTAACTCTGATGTGGGCAAGATGAATCCGGTCTGAACTGCCACAACTAAGTCAGAAAAAATTACCTCTTTCGGTTTTTCACTAACGATCGCAAGAGTGTTTAAGTAAAAAGAAGCACCTATACAAGATGCTAAACGTAAAACCTGCTGTGTGAGCGCCGGCAGTTTCTTTAACTTGCCTATCATCAATTCTACAACATTATCGGTAATATTTTGTGCCTCAATTTGGTCAATATTCCACTGCCAACTATGCTCCGGGAAATCAAAAATTATCAGGTTTTCCGCGTACAGGGTTTGGAGAAACTGATTGACAAAGAATGGATTACCACCTGTTTTCCTCATCACCAATTCTGCCAAGGGTTTTACCGCATCAGTGTCGCTATATAAGGTATCGGCAATCAGTTGGCTAATATTTTCTAGTTCTAAAGGTGCTAAGGTAATATAATTGATAGTGGCTCCATCTTTGAGCAATCCATCCAGCGTCATCATCAAGGGGTGCGTTGGGCTAACTTCATTATCCCGATAGGCTCCAATTAAAAACAGATATTGCATATCTGCATCGGTCATCATCAGTTCAATTAACTTGAGTGTCGCGGAGTCGGCCCACT
Organism: Microcoleus sp. D2_18a_D3; assembly: GCF_036702455.1. Classification (NCBI taxonomy): domain Bacteria; kingdom Bacillati; phylum Cyanobacteriota; class Cyanophyceae; order Oscillatoriales; family Microcoleaceae; genus Microcoleus; species Microcoleus sp. D2_18a_D3. The sequence goes on along the minus strand of NZ_JAUBTK010000001.1, from coordinate 77,976 downwards.
GTAAATCATCGAGAAATATGACTAAGGGATGCTCTTTTGTGCAAAAGGCTCGGATGAAGTTACTGAAGACAATATTAAACCGATTTTGCGAATCGCTTGCCCCTAATTCTGGCACTGGTGGCTGTTCGCCGACAATCAGTTCTACTTCGGGAATTACATCAATAATCACTTGACCATTGACACCAAAAGAACCTCTAAGTTTTTCTCGCCATTGTTCAAGCTGTATTTCACTTTCAGTTAATAGTTGCCGCACTAATCCCTTAAAGGCGCTAACTACAGCGGAGTAAGGAATACTCTTTTGAAATTGGTCAAATTTGCCTGCGGTGAAATAGCCGCGCCGTCGGGTATTGGGTTTGTGAATTTCGGCTATTAGAGATGATTTGCCAATACCAGAATAACCCGCCACCAACATCATTTCTATTTGGGATTGGGAATTGTCCGCTACTCGCTCAAATGCTTTTAGTAGTGCTTCTACTTCGGCTTCGCGTCCGTAGAGTTTTTGGGGAATTTGAAACAGGGCGGAAATGTCTTGATCCCCTAAAGAGAAATCAGATATATTTCCTGTGGTTTGTAACTGATGCAAACATTCTGCTAAATCATTTTTGATTCCGAAACCACTTTGGTATCGCTCCTCAGCGGTTTTTGCCATGAGTTTCATTACAATATCTGACAGGGCCTGGGGAATTTCTGGATTAATTTGATGAGGAGAAATTGGCACTTTAGCAATATGACAATGCACTAACTCCAGGGCATCATTTGTTTCAAAAGGAAGTTGTCGTGTCAGCAACTCATAAAAAGTGGCACCGAGAGAGTAAAAGTCGGTGCGGTAATCTAGAGAACGATTCATTCTTCCTGTTTGTTCAGGTGAAATATAAGCTAAAGTACCTTCTAAGACGTTAGGATTTTTTACGGTAGGATTTTCGCTGGTGAATTGACTAGAAATACCAAAGTCTATAATTTTGAGTTGCCCGGTTTCTGGGTTGAAAATAATATTCGTGGGGTTAATATCTTTATGGACAATATTTTCGGCATGAATACTGCCTAAAATATCAGCCGTTTTAATAGCAATGCTAAGAAATTCCAGTATGGGGAATGCCGGGGTGCCTGCTTCCCTACGCTCATTCATCAACTGTTTTAAAGATGACGCGCCCAAATCCTCAAGGATAATGACTAAAGTCCGCTGATAGGGTTTTAATCCATAAGCCTTAATCACCCCATCGAGATTCAAATTGCGAGTAATTTCATACTCTTGTTTATAGCGGGTTAGTTCCGAAGGTGTAGGATAGTCTTCTTTGAGGAATTTGAGGATAACGGGTTGGTTATCGAGTTGTCGCAAAGCCCGATAAACCGTGGAGTTGATACTGTCGTAAATTTGAGTGAGAATCTGGTAGCCGTCAATGTTAATCATTTTTGATTTCTTTTGAGTAATGTGTAAGGGGAGTATTTCCAAACTGCTAAGATGGAAATACTCCCAAACTCTTGCCTTAAAAAGTTTAATGGGGAACTATCGCAGGCAAGATACTGCCCTATATCTGAATACTTTTCCCCTGCGGCATCGATTTTACTCTATCTTCTTTGCCTAATCTCCCTCCGCGATCGCGAAGTTAAGCGATTGATGTTTAGGCCAAGCATCATTCTCGCCAATAATTTGCTGGCGATGATATTCCTGGCTGCACTGCTGTTGCAGAATTGCCCTGGCCTTGCATTCCTGCCATCGTAGTCGCTTCGATACACCCAGAATTGAAACTATTATCGATCCAATCGCCTGTTAGGTAGAGGTTATTGAACCCGCGAGGGCGATTATCCCACCTGGAGCCATCGGCGCGAAGACGAAACTGGTAACTTTGGGGAACCGACAATACATAACGCTCTGATGGAGTAATGTTAATACGGCAATACTGAGAGTAAAAGCGTTGTTCTCCTTGCTCATCTTGGTGTTTGACCCCAAAGCAGTAAATACAATGTAACCTTTTTGGGGGCAGCCCGCTCAGGAGTGCGATCGACCTATTTACGCCATCCTACCAGTTGGCGATCGGCAATAAACCTAGTTTATTGGTAATTATTCTTACCGTTGACGGTGAACTTGCGGCAGTGTTGGTGCCGATTCGAGATGCTGATATGGAAACAGTCAGCCTCAACTTGAATCCTAATTTTATCGCTATGTTACAAGAATCGAGGGCAAGACTGAAAACAGAAGGTGGAATTTCGATCGAGCAACTCAAACAAGAATTGTCAGAATTGCTATGACCAGAATTAGGAGCGATCGCACTTACTAAAAAAAGAGCGATCGCCCGCTTTAACTCACAGAAGCTACCGAAAAGATTGAAGTTTATCCCACGCTGCTGAGGGAATTAGAAGAGCGATCGCGCAATGCCTCCAAACGATTACTTTCCCCCTTTAAATCGAACACAACCTCAAACTTAACGTGGGGTATAGTTTGACGCAAAAACTGAAAATGCCCGTCTGCGTCAGAACGACTGCGGAAGCGGGCAACAATTATCCATTGCTCAGAGGGTAACAAACGGGCGATCGCCCAACAACACAAGCGTTCTTTGTACGTCATAATAGAATCCGTCTCCAGTGAATTGTTGGAGCCAGAGCCAGCCCGGAACCTTCCACAGTAAGGGGCTGGCTTTTGACTGTTTACAGGTCGCATTATAACACACAATGACGTACAATGATTTAAAATAACTTAAAATGAAATATTTTTATCGGTCTTAACTCAAAACAGCGTAAGATGGACTGTATTGAGATTTTTTGTAGTGCAACGAATGGCTTCACGGGGAAGAGTTACCGCATACCTACCAGAGGAAATTCAAAAAGCTCTGGAAGAATGGGCAGAAGAAGAAAGCAGATCCGTTAGCAGTTTGACAACTTACCTGCTGACGAAATCAGTTAGAGAGCGCCAAGAGCAGAAAAAGGACGAATCGCGGAGCGATCGCCCGAGTTGAATGTCGGCGATACTGAAAGGTGTTGGAGTGTAAGATTGAAGACAATTGAAGTAAAACCATGCCAGCCCATGCCTTCACGAATGCGAGTCACAGTTACACTTCCAGAAGACGTTCATCAAGCCTTGTCCGAATGGGCCGAAGAGGAAGATAGAACGCTCGCAAACCTGCTTTCCCATGTGGCAGCTAAAGCAGTCAGAGAACGCCAAGAACAGAAAAAAGATAAATCAGAAAGCGATCGCCCTTAAGCGATGACCACAGCCTATATCTTTAACAACCGAGGAGACAACACTGCCAGAAGACTACACAGAAGCAGAACTTTTCAGCAATCCTGAAGGCATTGCCCGAACGCGAGCGAGATCCTTACAGCAAGCTCTATCACCACCCGCGCAATCTAGAGTAACAATGGGTGCTGGGGTTGTTGAAGACGCCCAAAAAAACCGCAGAGTAGTTATAGGAACCAGCGAACCCAATGGTTACTTGCGACCGGGAGTAAAGTCTGCACTCCTATTCGGAGAAACCGTTATTCCAGGTTTGGGCCATGCGGAAGCTAACATAGTTGCTTGGGCCGTTAAAAATGATTGTAAAGTAATTGCAGTAGCAGCAGGGCGTCCTATGTGTGAAAACTGCGTCCAAACGATAGAAGGCGCTGGCGGCTTAGTCGCAAGTCCCAAAAAATATAATCCAAGGAGTTAATTACACAATGACAGAAAATCGCTTAGAATTTATTGATGCTGAACAATCGGAAATGCTGAAACAAGCAACTATTTCCGAGCAGCGAAATGCAGCAAAAGCCGCTTGTAAATTCGCAATTGAACGCACTCGATTAAGTCACCCAATTCTTGACGAAGGATTAGAAGCGCTAGAAAAAGGTCAATGCGGTGATGTTTCACTTCAAAACAAACTTAAATCCTTGGTCGATCGACTCGATGAGATTCAGTGGGACTTGCAAGAAAAAATGGGAGAAGGCAATATAGAAGTATCAGATTATTTAGCTGCATTTCACACAGCGCGCGCAGTTAATTCACTCTATTTTGCCCTTGATGCAGATCCTTTTGTAGCAGCATCCGAAGCTATTTATGAAGCTCATGCAGCTACAGATGAGTTAGTTACTTTGAAACAAAAGATTTTAGAAGTTTTTAAAGCACCTACCGTGATTTAGAGAAAAAAAGGCCGCGCGATCGCAGCTATCCCGTAGGGAATCACCCCTCAAAAAAATAAGGTGGGCCGCAGCCCACCCTACTCAAATTATTTAGCAGTCACCAACTGTGCCGGCAGCCGCTTAAACGCCAACCTTTCATTCTCGATATCCACAAAAATGGTATCGCCGTCAGCAAAATCTCCCCGCAAAATACCCTTCGCCATTTGCGTTTCCAACTCGCGTTGAATTCCCCGCTTCAATGGCCGCGCACCGTAAACCGGATCGTAACCAATTTCTGCTAAGAAATCGATCGCAGATTCCGACAATTTCAGAGACATTTTGCGATCGGCTAACCGTTTTTCCAAGCGCTTAACTTGCAACAGCACAATCTGCCGCAGTTCCGTCTTACTCAAACCGTGGAAGATAATCATCTCATCAATCCGGTTCAAGAATTCCGGGCGGAAAGTTCCCCGCATCGCTTCCATCACCCGACTCCGCATTTGTTCGTTATCTCCCGCCACATCTAAGATGTATTGAGAGCCGACATTCGATGTCATAATAATCACAGAATTCTTAAAGTCTACTGTGTGACCTTGAGCATCGGTAACGCGGCCGTCATCCAGAATTTGCAGCATGATGTTGAAGACATCCGGGTGCGCTTTCTCGATTTCATCGAATAGAATCACCGAGTAAGGACGGCGGCGCACAGCCTCAGTTAATTGTCCGCCTTCGTCGTAGCCAACGTATCCCGGAGGCGCACCAATTAACCGCGAAACTGCGTGTTTCTCCATGTATTCCGACATATCAATTCGCACGATCGCTTCTTCCGTGTCGAACAAATAAGACGCTAATGCTTTGGCTAATTCGGTTTTGCCAACACCCGTGGGGCCGAGGAAGATAAAACTCGCAACCGGACGATTTGGATCTGCTAAACCTGCGCGCGATCGCTGAATTGCATCTGCAACCGCCGTCACCGCTTCATCCTGTCCAATTACCCGCTTGTGCAGTTCATCTTCCAAGTGCAGAAGTTTTTGCATTTCCGATTCAACCAACTTGCTGATCGGAATTCCCGTCCACTTGGAAATAATCTCGGCAATGTCACCTTCTGTAACTTCTTCCCGCAGCAAAGTTTTACCTGTGGTTTGAGTTGCTGAAAGTTGAGCTTCTGCTTCTTGCAGTTGTTTTTGCAATTCGGTTAACTTGCTATATTTCAACTCAGCAGCGCGGTTCAGGTCATATTTTAATTCAGCTTGTTGAATTTCAATATTCACCTTATCAATCTGTTCTTTAATCTTTTGAATGCTGCCGATGACACCTTTTTCCGATTGCCACTGGGCGTTCAAAGCGCTTTGCTGTTCCTTGAGGTTGGCTAAGTCTTTTTCCAGTCTTTCCAAGCGTTCGATCGAAGCAGCGTTACTTTCTTTTTGCAGCGACAGTCTCTCCATTTCTAGCTGCAAAATCCTGCGATCGATTTCGTCTAGTTCTTCCGGCTTGGAGGTAATCTCCATTTTGAGTTTAGCGGCTGCTTCGTCAACTAAGTCAATGGCTTTGTCGGGAAGGAAGCGATCGCTAATATATCGAGTAGACAAAGTAGCCGCCGCCACTAGGGCGCTGTCAGAAATTTTAACGCCGTGGTGAACTTCGTAGCGTTCTTTCAAGCCCCGCAAAATCGAGACAGTATCTTCAACTGTCGGTTGGTCAACATAAACTTGTTGAAAACGGCGTTCTAGTGCCGCATCTTTTTCGAGGTACTTGCGGTATTCGTCGAGAGTTGTAGCGCCGATACAGCGCAATTCTCCCCTCGCTAACATGGGTTTAAGCAAGTTGCCGGCATCCATCGATCCTTGAGTTGCACCGGCACCGACAACGGTGTGAATTTCATCGATAAATAAGATGACTTTGCCGTTGCTGTCCATCACTTCTTTGAGCACCGCTTTCAAGCGTTCTTCAAATTCTCCCCGGAATTTTGCGCCGGCAATTAACGCGCCCATATCTAGGCTAATTAATTGTCGGTCTTTGAGAGATTGGGGCACGTCTCCGGTGATAATTCGCTGGGCGAGTCCTTCGGCGATCGCAGTTTTGCCGACTCCCGGTTCCCCAATCAATACCGGATTATTTTTGGTGCGACGGCTCAAAATTTGAATCGTGCGGCGGATTTCGTCATCCCGTCCGATTACCGGATCGAGTTTGCCTTGACGCGCTGCTTCTGTCAAATCTCTGCCGTATTTTTCCAGCGCTTCGTATTTGCCTTCTGGATTTTGATCGGTCACTTTGTTCTTCCCCCGGACTTGGGTAATGATATCTTTGAGCTTGGCTTCATCTAGTTTAAATTCTTGTAGTAAATTTTTGCCGAAACGATCGTCCTTAACGTAACCTAGTATCAAATGCTCGACCGAAATAAATTCATCGCCGTACTCTTTGCGATAAGTTTCGGCGCGATCGAGCAAAGTGTCGAGAGAACGACCTAGATAAACGTTGCCACCGCTTCCAGTAATTTTGGGCTGGCGACTGATAAACTCATCAGTGCGATCGCGCAATTTTGCTACAGAAACTCCCGCTTTGTTAAATAAGCTGCTAGCAAGTCCCGATTCTTGTTCCAGCAAAGCTTTCATCAAATGTTCGCTTTCTAGCTGCTGCTGCTGACCTGCTTTGACGATTTCGGGGGTGCGGGCGAGGGCTTCCCAGGCTTTTTCGGTAAATTGGTTTGGATTATTTGGTTGCATAAATTTTAATTCCCTGCATTAAAAATGATGATTGCTGTAGAGGCAATTGCTCGATCGCCCGTACAATTGTCATTGTAGGGAGTTGCGGAGAGGGGGCGGATCGGTGTTCCCCTATCTTGAGATAGGTATTTCCGTCCTGTGTAGCAGTCTCTCGCAAGGAAAAGCAAACTTTCGCACCTAAAAGTTGGACTCTTGGATAAGACTGATACCAATTTAATGTGAAGTTGCACATATCTCGATCCCCCTAAATCCCCCTTAATAAGGGGGACGAAAGAGAAGAATCTTGTCCCCCCCTTATTAAGGGGGGCTAGGGGGGATCGGATTCTATGCAACCTCATAAAAAATTGGTATGAGATGTTGCACCATTGTCAATAAGCTTTTTATGAACAGGCTTTCCGGCCTGTTCCCCAAGAAGAAAATTCACTCTTTGTGGAACAGGCATCTTGCCTGTTCTTGAGAAGAGTGCAAGATGTGAGATAAGACCAACTCTCACATTGAAAATGCTTTCTAGTGCCACTTACAAAAACGGCACATTCTTAAACAGTCTCCTGCTGCGGAAAATGGAGAAACACTCATGTAAATAGGAGAGAGGACTTGAGAACCGTCACAGTCCTATAGCGAAACCCGAAGCGTTATTGTTTTACTCATCAATAACAGCCGCTATAACTCTCACACCTGGAAAATATAGCTATGAAAATTGTACCTTTAATTTCGTTAGGTATTATAGCAAGTGCCGCGTTCGCACTAGCCCCTGAAGCTTTGGCAAGTACCTGGCGTGCCGCACACCGGATGTCTGGTTTTTCCGCCGACAGCAATTACTACTTGTATCTAGAAAGTTCCAGAGATACTGGAGCGGGAATTCCCAAAGCAGAATTGCAAATTGTCCAAGTTGCTGCAAATTCCTGCATCAGAAATGGGTGTATCGAAACTAAATATGGCGAACCCGACTCCAATAAAAGCACTAAAATGGCAGAAGATGACTTGCTTAAAAAAAGTTGGAATAGCAGGGAAACTTTGAAGTTAACTCCTCCTCAAGCTGGAACTAAACTGAACATTATTTCTCGTACTCCCGGAGCCAATGGAAGCGAGACAGTCGCCGTCAAAGTCAATACAGCAAAGCCTTTACAAATTCGCCTGGAACAGCGGCAAAAAACTACTCCTCCTGGCAAAGAAAGCGCGGCAATGCGTCTTGTAATTAATCATAACGGTCGGCAGCGTGTCCTCGGATCGCTGAACAATTTTGAAGATTGGGTGTTCTCTTATTCAATCCGAGAAGTTCGTTTGTCTCCGAACGGGCGCAATGTCGTTGTCCTGGTGGACAAGACAGAACGCACTTTTGAAGGAGTCTTGAAAACTACTGTTGTACAAGGCTTTGTTCTTTAGACTTGCTATATTCCCAGGTTTTGACCTGGGAATTATCAAAACTTACGCAGAACCCCTATCTGTAAGCTACACGCAGTGCACCTACAGATAGAGTCTGTGCGTCAGTCGCGATCGGGTTGTTAATTATTCTTTATTTTGATAATTGATATCAAATCCGCGTTTCCTCGTCGGGCGTAAAGTCGAATCAAGCTGCCAACAAATAATTCGCGCAATTTTCATTTTTTTGACTCACAGTCAACAGTCAACAATATTTCAAAAACTGTTCGATTACACGCTCCAACGATGGTAAAAGGGGCGGCGGAGGTTTGGACAAGACAGATTGGCGGGGTTGTTGCCGATCGCAGAAACTGTTTCTCGATCGGCAACAACCATTTTTGGGCTTCTCAGAAAAATTGAATTTTGCTCAGTTCGCTGTTGCTTTATTGTGAAGCAAGCGGTAAAAATAGGTTGCAAAACTGCAATAACTGTGCCTATTAATGCCAAGAATTGTTTGCCAATTTTAATCATGTTCCCTGAGTAAAAGTGATTTCACAAATGACCACTTTACTATCTCTAGACCGAGATGAAATCTTCAGAACCGATGAGATTGGGAGCAACACCTATCAAAGAAGCTAAAACTTCACCGCTGCTGGCTACTGTAATTAATGTGCCGTCAGTTCCCGGCGAAATTGATAGCTGTCCGAAGGTCAAGCCATTGATTAATTGCACGGTATCTTGAGAGTTGGCGAAATCAGAGATTGTATCAACTCCCAATCCCGCACCTAAAACAAATACATCGTTTCCCAAACCGCCGACTAGAATATCGTTTCCCAAACCGCCGTTGAGGGTGTCAAAACCTTTGCCGCCATTCAGGATATCGCTGCCGTCCCCCCCGACAAGGATATCGTTGCCTCGCAAACCGGTAAGTACGTCGTTCCCTTCCACACCGTTGATGATATCGTTGCCGCTGGTGCCAGTCAGGTTGTCGTTGCCGTCCGTGCCGTTGATGTTGTTATTAGGAGGGTTATTGCCTGGAGTGTTGCCGATGTCAGAAACAAAGACATCGGAGATATTGTTAGTATCTCCCGGTACGAGGTTAGTGGCATCAGATGAAAACGCTACTCTCTGCCCATCTGCAGAGATGGAGGGGCTGAAGGACCCGTTATTCCCCTGATTGCCTGCTGAGTCAACAGATACACGGGTGGTGGTATTCGTCAACAAGTCCCGCACGAAGATGTCGAACCGCTTGTTAGTATCCCCCGACACGAGGTTGGAAGCCTCTGAATGAAATGCCACAAACCGCCCGTCGGCTGAGATGGAGGGGCTGAAGGAGTAATTGTTCCCCTGATTGCCTGCTGAGTCAACAGAGACACGGGTGGTGGTATTGGCTAGCGTGTCGCGCACAAAGATGTCCACGTTATTACCAGTGTCCCCCGGCACAAGGTCTGCGGTCGAAGAGTAAAATGCCACCAACCGCCCGTCGGCTGAGATGGAGGGGTCAAAGGAGCCGATGGGCTCGAAGGAGTTGTAGAACCCCTTCGTTTGATTGCCTGCTGAGTCAACTGAGACGCGAGTGGTGGTATTCGTCAACAAGTCCCGCACGAAGATGTCGCTGTTATTGTTAGTGTCCCCCGGTACGAGGTTTGTGGCCTCAGACTCAAATGCCACAAACCGCCCGTTGGCTGAGATGGAGGGATGGCCGGAATACTTGTTCCCCTGATTACCTGCTGAGTCAACTGAGACGCGAGTGGTGGTATTCGTCAACAAGTCCCGCACGAAGATGTCGCTCCTATCGTTAGTGTCCCCAAGTACGAGGTTTGGGGCCGCAGAGTAAAATGCCACAAACCGCCCGTCGGCTGAGATGGATGGATTATTGCCGGAATACTTGTTCCCCTGATTGCCTGCTGAGTCAACTGAGACGCGGGTGGTGGTATCTGTCAACGAGTCCCGCACGAAGATGTCGTTGGTATTGTTAGTGTCCCCCGGTACGAGGTTTGTGGCCTCAGATGAAAATGCCACAAACCGCCCGTTGGCTGAGATAGAGGGAGCGGTGGAAATGTTGTTCCCCTGATTGCCTACTGAGTCAACTGAGACACGGGTAGTGGTATTGGCTAGCGTGTCGCGCACAAAGACATCACCGCTAGCGTTAGTGTCCCCCGGCACGAGGTTGGATGCTCGAGATCCAAACGCCACAAACCGCCCGTCGGACGAAATGGAAGGATAGGAGGATAGCAATCGGCCTTCATTGCCCTGATTGCCTGTTGAGTCAACTGAGACGCGAGTAATATTCATAAGCCCTGATATTTCAATAGTCTGGATGTTTTTATTTCGTAGTCTGAAACCCTCGATTTTCCGTTGGTAGCTCGATCGCCTTGGAGCCTTGAAACCCTTACTCTACGGCTGGTAATCAAAAACTGTCCGAAGTATTAATATTTAAGAGTAGAACTTTGGAGATGGGTTTTGCGATCGCACGGCAAATGGGGCTATTTACAATTTATGCCCTAACCGCCTTGGCGGTTGCTATAACTACAAACATTATAGTTAAATCAGTAAAACGTATACTGGGTAAGGGTTAGGCAAGAAAACTACCCTTCAACCAAATACTGATATCTACCTTTTTATGAATGTTTCAATCTCTATAGGGTTGCAGGGTGAGACTAAGCGGGAAAACTCAAACTCTAGACCGAGATAAAATCTTCAGAACCGATGAGATTGGGAGCAACACCTATCAAAGAAGCTAAAACTTCACCGCTGCTGGCTACTGTAATTAATGTGCCGTCAGTTCCCGGCGAAATTGATAGCTGTCCGAAGGTCAAGCCATTGATTAATTGCACGGTATCTTGAGACTTGACGAAATTAACGATCGTATCAACTCCCAATCCGGCACCTAAAACAAAGACATCATTGCCCGCGCCGCCGACTAGAATATCATTTCCCAAACCGCCGTTGAGAGCGTCAAAACCTTTGCCGCCATTCAGGATATCGCTGCCGTCGCCCCCGACAAGGATATCGTTGCCGCGCAAACCGGTGAGTACGTCATTCCCTTCCACACCGTTGATGATATCGTTGCCGCTGGTGCCAAACAGGATGTCGTTGCCGTCCGTGCCATTGATGTTGTTATCAGGAGGGTTATTGCCTGAAGTGGTGCCGGTGTCAGAAACAAAGACATCGAAGGTATTGTTAGTATCCCCCGGCACGAGGTTGGAGGCAGCAGAATCAAACGCTACTCTGTGCCCATCTGCAGAGATGGAGGGGTCATAGGACTCATTGTTTCCCTGATTGCCTGCGGCATCTACTGACACGCGGGTGGTGGTATTGGTGAGCGTATCGCGCACGAAGATGTCGCCGTAATTGTTAGTGTCCCCCGGCACGAGGTTGGAGGCAAAAGAACGAAACGCTACAAACCGCCCGTTGGCCGAGATGGACAGGCCGTAGAAAGAGCTATCGTTTGCCTGATTGCCTGCTGAATCTACAGAGACGCGGGTGGTGGTATTGGTGAGCGTGTCCCGCACGAAGATGTCAGGGGTACTGTTAGTATCCCCCGGCACGAGGTTGGAGGCGCTAGATTCAAACGCCACAAACCTCCCGTCGGCTGAGATGGAGGGATCATCGGAGCCACTGTTTCCCTGATTGCCTGCTGAATCTACAGAGACGCGGGTGGTGGTATTGGTGAGCGTGTCCCGCACGAAGATGTCTGTCTTTTCGTTGGTATCCCCCGGCACGAGGTTGGAGGAATATGATTGAAACGCGACAAACCGCCCGTCGGCTGAGATTGAGGGGCTTAAAGACCCGCTGGTTGAGATGGGGTCTACGGAGGTATCGTTCCCCTGATTGCCTGCTGAGTCTACAGAGACGCGGGTGGTGGTATTGGTAAGCGTGTCCCGCACGAAGATGTCGTAGGTTTCGTTAGTATCCCCCGGCACGAAGTCGGCGGAAGCTGAATAAAACGCCACAAACCTCCCGTCGGCTGAGATGGAGGGGAAGCCGGAACCCTTGTACAGCTCATTGTCCGCCTGATTGCCTGCTGAGTCTACAGAGACGCGGGTGGTCGTATTGGTAAGCGTGTCCCGCACGAAGATGTCGTAGGTTTCGTTAGTATCCCCCGGCACGAGGTTGGTGGCATCTGAATGAAACGCCACAAACCTCCCGTCGGTTGAGATGGAGGGGCTGAAGGAGTCATTGTTCGCCTGATTGCCTGCTGAGTCAACTGAGACGCGGGTGATGGTATTGGTGAGCGTGTCCCGCAGGAAGATGTCGCGGTAATTGTTAGTATCCCCCGGCACGAGGTTGGTGGCATAAGAATAAAACGCCACAAACCGCCCGTCGGGCGAAATGGAAGGAGAGGTGAAGGAGAATGGGCCTTGATTGCCCTGATTGCCTGCTGAGTCTACAGAGACGCGAGTAATATTCATAAGCCCTGATATTTCAATAGTCTGGATGTTTTATTTCGTAGTCTGAAACCCTCGATTTTTAGTTGGTAGCTCGATCGCCTTGGAGCCTTGAAACCCTTACTCTACGGCTGGTAATCAAAAACTGTCCGAAGTATTGATATTTAAGACTACAACTGTAGAGATGGGTTTTGCGATCGCACGGCAATTGTAGCTATTTATACTTTATGCCCTACTCGCTTTGGAGGTTGTTATATTTTTCTTAAAATTTAAATTTGTGTTGCTCATAGAATATTCCCAAGACCCTTACGCAGTAACAGTGTGAGGCTGAGGACGCAAAAACATTGTTTGATGTACTTTGTCGCCAGCCTCCCAAGCTATTTTCTAAACAAATTAATGAAGCGTAAAACAGCTATAGTTGAGAGTGCTTTTAGGTTTTGTTCTATTTGTCCGGCGATTCTAGTCGGTGTTGTTTTAACCCCTGCATTCTAAAGTGATCACCTTAAAGTGCGGGGTAAGACTAGGCGGTAAATCTCAAACTCTAGGCCGAGATAAAATCTTCAGCACCAATGAGAGTAGGAGCAACACCTATCAAAGAAGCTAAAACTTCACCGCTGCTGGCTACTGTAATTAATGTGCCGTCAGTTCCCGGCGAAATTGATAGCTGTCCGAAGGTCAAGCCATTGATTAATTGCACGGTATCTTGAGACTTGACGAAATTAACGATCGTATCAACTCCCAATCCGACACCTAAAACAAAAACATCGTTGCCCCCACCGCCGACTAGAATATCGTTTCCTAAACCGCCGTTGAGGGTGTCAAAACCTTTGCCACCATTCAGGACATCGCTGCCGTCGCCCCCGACAAGCATATCGTTGCCTCGTAAACCCATAAGTACGTCATTCCCTTCCACACCGTTGATGATGTCGTTGCCGCTGGTACCAAACAGGATGTCGTTGTCGGGACTGCCGTTGATGTTGTTATTAGGAGGGTTATTGCCTGGAGTGCTACCGGTGTCAGAAACAAAGACATCGAGGCGGCTATTGAAAGTAAAGTTAGTATCCCCCGGTACGAGGTTACTGGCCTCAGATGAAAACGCTACTCTCTGCCCATCTGCAGAGATGGAGGACTCGAAGGACCCGTTGTTCCCCTGATTGCCTGCTGAGTCAACAGAGACGCGGGTGGTGGTATTCGTCAACAAGTCCCGCACGAAGATGTCGGCGTTATTGTTAGTATCCCCCGGCACGAGGTTGGAGGCACTAGAACCAAACGCCACAAACCGCCCGTCGGCTGAGATGGAGATGTCGAAGGAGTAATTGTTCGCCTGATTGCCTGCTGAGTCAACTGAGACACGGGTGGTGGTATTGGCTAGCGTGTCGCGCACGAAGATGTCGGCGTTATTGTTAGTGTCCCCCGGCACGAGGTTTGTGGCAAAAGACCAAAATGCCACAAACCGCCCGTCGGCTGAGATAGAGGGTTCATAGGACCCGCTGGGTGAGATAGAGGGGTCGTAGAATTCCCTGTTCGCTTGATTGCCTGCTGAGTCAACAGAGATGCGGGTGGTGGTATTCGTCAACAAGTCCCGCACGAAGATGTCGCTGCTATTGTTAGTGTCCCCCGGTACGAGGTTTGTGGCATCAGACCCAAAGGCCACAAACCGCCCGTTGGGTGAGATGGAGGGATTGCCGGAATACTTGTTCCCCTGATTGCCTGCTGAGTCAACTGAGACGTGGGTGGTGGTATTCATCAACAAGTCTCGCACGAAGATGTGGCCGCTATTGTTAGTGTCCCCCGGCACGAGGTTTGTGGCACCAGACTCAAACGCCACAAACCGCCCGTCGCCTGAGATGGAGGCATAGCCGGAACGGCTGTTCCCCTGATTACCTGCTGAGTCAACTGAGACGTGGGTGGTAGTATTCGTCAATAAGTCCCGCACGAAGATGTCGTTTGTATTGTTAGTGTCCCCCGGTACGAGGTTTGTGGCACCAGACTCAAACGCCACAAACCGCCCGTCGGCTGAGACGGAGGGGCTGAAGGAGTAATTGTTCGCCTGATTGCCTGCTGAGTCAACTGAGACACTGGTCGTGGTATTGGCTAGCGTGTCGTGCACAAAGACATCACTACTAGCGTTAGTGTCCCCCGGCACGAGGTTGGATGCTGGAGATCCAAACGCCACAAACCGCCCGTCGGACGAAATGGAAGGATTGGAGAATACCGATGGGCCTTGATTGGCCTGATTGCCTGCTGAGTCAACTGAGACGCGAGTAATATTCATAAACCCTGATATTTCAATAGTCCGAACTGTTTTTATTTCGTAGTCTGAAACCTTCGATTTTCCGTTGGTAGCTCGATCGCCTTGGAGCCTTGAAACCCTTCTCCTACGGTTAGTAATCAACAACTGTCCGAAGTATTGATATTTAAGAGTACAACTGTAGAGATGGGTTTTGCGATCGCACGGCAATTGGGGCTATTTACACTTTATGCCCTAACAGCCTTGGCGGTTGCTATATCAATATATTTTAAAATTTCCCTCTTCCTTCCTCCCTCTTTCTTTTTCGTTGAATATCTGCCTCCTGACTATGGACGAATGCTCGAATAATTAATCCGTATATCCGTGTCAAAATCCATATCTTGCCTCACCGAAAGCATCCAGGATACAATCCCTCGGATTCATCCGTGGAGAAATAAAAAACCTGTATCCCATAAACTAGCCTCCGAATTTATCCGTCGGGTCAATGCTTCAATTCTTTAATCTAAAATCTAAAATCTAAAATCTAAAATCTAAAATCTAAAATCGATTGACTTCATGCCTGCATCACCACCCGTTCCGGGAGACTGACAATAAAAGTTGAACCCTTACCGTCTTCGCTTTCAACGCTAATTTCGCCGCCGAGAATTTGACACAAACGCTGGCTAATTGTCAATCCCAAACCTGTGCCTCCATACTTGCGGGTAGTCGAAGCATCAGCTTGGGTAAAAGGTTTAAATATCTGCTCTAATTGCTCGTTTGTCATGCCGATGCCGGTGTCGCTGACTCGAAACATTACAACTTGAGAAGTGTAGCTTGAACCCGATTGAATATCATTATTTTTATTTTGTTTCGCCGGTCTAGATTTTTCAATTTTAATTCTTTCCACGCCGATAGTAATGACGCCTTTTTCGGTAAACTTGGCAGCATTGCTGAGCAAATTGAGGAGAATTTGCCGCACTTTCGGTTGATCGGCGTACATTGTGCCGAGTTCGCCTTTGGTTTTCAGTGCTAAAGAATTGCCTTTTTTTTCTACTAGCGGTTGAGCAGTAGTCATCACTTCTTCAATCATCGTTGCCACGTCGAAGTTTTCCAAATAAAGGGTGACGTGACCTGCTTCTATTTTGGAAATGTCGAGGATGTCGCTAATCATATCCAGCAGGTGTTTGCCTGCGGTTTGAATTTTTTCTAAGTCCGGGAGAAAGTCTTCTGAACCGGAATCTTGAGCATCTTCTTGCAGCATTTCGCTGTAGTTAATGATGGCGTTGAGGGGGGTGCGTAGTTCGTGGCTCATGTTGGCGAGAAATGCACTTTTCGAGCGGTTGGCCGCTTCGGCTGCTACTTTTGCTTCGTGCAATTCTTCTGTGTATTCGGCTACTCTTTGGATGAGTTCGTTGAGGGAAATTGCTAGCCTTCCCACTTCGTCGGAAGTAGTGACGGGTACTTGCAGGTCAAAGTTAGATTCTTCTGTCACTCGCTGAGCGATGAGGGTGGTGGCTTCTAAGGAGCGAGCGATCGCCCCGCTGGTGTATGCTGCTAGAATTGCTGCGATCGCACCTGATATCAAGAGAGAGCAAACGAGAATGAGAGTTCCGAGTTTTTCGGCATTTTCGTAGGTTCTCAATGCCTCGTCTGCTTTCTCGCGAAAGTTGACGGCCAGTTGGGCTGAATCCTCGGAAAACTGTTTGAGTTTCAAAGCAGTTTCGCCAGCCACAAAATTGTTCAAGTTCCGCCCCAAAGCCTGCTGCTGTTGCGGATTCAAAGCAGATAATTTGGCAGCAGCCAACAATTTTTGTACTTGTTGAAAGTATGATTCTACGGTTTTGCCGTTGGCTTGAGCGAACTGTTGAAGCTGTTGGTAGTCTTTGGCAACCTCGGCATTCTTCGTCGGCGGTAGGGTTTGCAGTTGTTCGAGGATGCCGCTCATCTGAGCAACGCGAGTCAGGAATTCCGATCGTTGGCGATCGAAAATTTGCGGTTGGGCAGTCAGACTGGCGAGCTCTTGCTGCTGAATTCTGACTTCCTGCACCGTGTTGTTGAGGTTTGTCAGGATTTCCGCTTTATCTCGGTCGAGCGCTAGTTTTTCTCTAACTTGCTGTTTGTGATAGGATTCTACTCCCCGTCCCGCCACAGCACCCAAAACGGCAATACTAATGACCAAGGCGTATCCGCAGCCGATTTTCTGCCTGATACCTAAGCGGCCCAACAGACTTTTCAACCCTATTTGAGGACGGTTCTGCAGTTGATTTTTCAAAGCTAAGGTTAAAGACATGGGCAATGTACTCGTCACCTTTGAGAGGCACCATCTATATTCTAATTGATGCCTGCCCGAGGGTAAATAAAGTTCTGGCTTCAAGCCAGCTTTCGGCAGTTATTGGGCCTTTGCAGGGTTCCCCAGCTCGATCGGCTTGAGAGTTGGGAGGAGTTATGCGTAACAAATTATAGCAGAAGGAATAACGCTCTTCGGCTGCCTTCGGCTCTTTTCCCTTCGGCAATGCGATCGGGCAAGTCACGGTTCCTGAGCTAAGTCGAAGGGCTGGGCAAGCCACTCAGAGTAAAAAAAAGCAAGAAGGAAGAACCAGTCAATCGATTTTAGATTTTAGATTTTAGATTTTAGATTTTAGATTGAAGCCTTGACCCCACGGATGAATCCGGGGGCTTGTATCCTGGATGCTTTCGGTCAATCGATTTTAGATTTTAGATTTTAGATTTTAGAGGCGACCCCACGGATAAATGCGGGGGCTCTTCTGATTTTCGATTTTCGATTTTGGATTGATTCCACGGATAAATCACGTGGCGGGTACCACCTTTGAAATTGGTGGTCAAAGGCATGGTTTCAGATAATTCAAGTCATTAAGAACCTACTCACCGTCGGGCGTGGTTGCGATATAAGTCGCGAGTTATAAGTTGCAAGTTATGAGTTAGATTTCTGATTGAAAACTCTACTCTACTCGCAACCCACAACTCGATCGCTGTTCCCCTACTGGCAAAGTCGAAATTGTGCTATATCAGCAGGAATTCTTGAAGCATTAGGTACGCTAGCACTTGCTGGAACGAAGATTCCCAGGCCGTAACTGCAACCCTCCGCCGTCGTGCATTCCCCAGGCTTAGCACTGATTTGATATTCGCCTTGGGATGGGGGAGTAAAAGAGATTGACGCCAGTTCGCCTGTTTTTTGACTCACAGCGATTTCCTGACCGCTGGCATCCTTGAGAGATAAGTTTAAATCCTGGCAATTTCCGTCGCAAGTGGCAACAAAAACATACTCCACATTAGGATGCAGCGTTGCTCTAAAAGGAGATGAAACTTGCTTGCGAACTTGGCCCAGCAACGGCACAAATACTAATTTTTGACCGTTGCCTTTCCGCTGGTCAACTTCTGTTTTCAAGCGACAAACAACCGTTTTTTGGTCGTTGGTCAGTTCTTGAGCAATAGCATTTCCTACGATTGCAGTACCGAGGAGCAGAGCCATGCCGGAAATAACCAGATGTTTGAAATTCATTGATGTCCCTTAAGGTTAATTTTTTGCTAATTGATTGGATTTGCACAAAGAATCTATCGGTAGGGTACGTCTCGGCGCGCCTTACTGCGACAGGTAGTGTCTAATTTAGCAGGCCTGATGCAGCACTGTCTATTTACAAAGGCAATTGATTAATTGTCCCTATATACAATCGAGATTCTGCTAGTAGACTACCAATTGCCATCTCTGACTCCATCGGGATCGACTTTGAGCTTTTTAATTTGTGCTTGAGGAATGTCAACAGATGTATCGTCTTGCTGCGGTGCAAATCCCTGATTTTCGTCCATCTCTTTCACAGACTTGACTTGAGAAAGGATACTTGAGGGTGCGACAGATCCTTTTTGTTCGTCGTAAAGGTCGAACCAAGGAAGACCGTATTGATTGTAACTTTTGGCAGTAATGGGCGTGTTTGGCGGTTCTTTACCAGTGATTTCCCGATACATCATGCTATTAACAATGTGGACGTAAACTCTGGCGAAATTTGTCTCGTCCCAGGTGTTGATACCGTAACTATCGGGATAAATTTCTTGTTTCATTTTACCACCTGCTGCTAATCCCATTTCCGCACTACCAAATGTGGCACAAGCCATAGGTGCAAAATCACTAAAGCCTCTACCTCTCAGTAATTTTGAGGGCGGCGGTTCTTCTGGAAATAACCCTGGTTTCGGATCGAATACAATGATTTGAATGCCGCCAAATTCTTCTTTACCAGTTACTTGTCCTTCGACAGTGTAACCCATACCGAGAGGCATAGCAACAAATTGGCGGATGTAACCTTCACCAGCATTGATACCATCTAACCAGGGTTGATCGGGACAAATGACATAATCTTGGTCATCAGCTTGCAGTTTTTGCTGCCAAGGTTTGCCTGAAACGGCATTGATTTTACCAACAGCAATTTTAACAGCATTGGGCCGCCAATCAACGCCTCTAAAATAAATCCACAAAGCTTCCCGTTGATACATGGGAATAAACACGCCCCCGTGTTCTTTCCAAGTTTCAGGTACTGTAGAAATGTAGTCATCAACTTTGCAGACTGGAAACTTGCCTAATCCCGGCGGTAAGGGATAGGTTTTACCGTCGTCGGGTATCCGCAAAGTGCGTTCAAAATTCAGGGAGAAGTGTTTACCGAAACAGATAGCGTTGTTTTTTACGGTGATTTCTAACATGGGGATTCTTAGATAAAGAACAATTACCAGAAAATCAAAATTTCGCTCATTTGCCGTTCTGTCTAAATTTCCACGCGGGAACAAACTTAGAATCTCCCCAAACGCCGCGGCGATTTTTCTTAGCTTCGGCTTCCGCTTGTTCCAGAATACTTGCACTCGGACAATTTTTCAAGTAAGGACGGTAAACCATTGCTAATCCTTCGCGGGTCAAAACTTCTTGGGCAAATGTACCGTTTGGCAAGCGAACTTCGCTAACTTTGCGACCGTAGCGGTCACTATCGGTGACGGTCAAAACAACGCGACCGCCCCCTTGTTTGACTAGCTGCTGCATTCTTTGGTGGGCTAGGTTTCCCCACTTAAATTGATTTTTTTTTGCTGCTGCTTTGCTATTTTTTTCAGCATTTGTGTGCGCGACTTCCGGTGCATCTACACAGGCAAAACGCACTTTTATATCTTTCCCGGCGGCATCACTGGCGACAAGGGTGTCGCCGTCGCTGACTCGCTTGACAGCATAGTTGTTGGGCGCTAACTTTTGTGGACACCCGAATAGTAGCAATAGCAGAGCAACTGCACTTAAGGTTTTTATTTGTGGGAAAATGGCGATTTTAGTTTGGCTCATCGTTCTGTGTTTTATTTAGTTTCCATCCAATTTTGCCCAGCGTGGATGTCAACTATCAGCGGTACGCTAAGTGGCAGAGCATTTTCCATCGCCGTTCTAATTTTCGGCTGCAATTCTTCCCATTCATCGGGAGGTACTTCAAAGATTAATTCGTCGTGAACTTGCAGCAGCAGCCGCGCCTGATAGTTTTGCAAAATTTTGTGTACTTCAATCATGGCAAGTTTAATGATATCAGCACTAGAGCCTTGAATCGGAGCGTTGGCTGCGGCCCGCAAAGATTGGGCGTCATCTCTGCTGACAGATTTAAGTCTATCGGAGTGAATGTCTTGGGGATTGCGGCCTTTTAAGTCCAGGAGGCTTTCGCTCTCGAATTTTAAATAGCGGCGGCGGCCTAGAATTGTGGTGACGTATCCGAGGGCGATCGCCTCTTTTTTTACTTTCTCCAAATATTCAAAAACTTTACTATAGCGAGCGTTAAATTTAGCAATAAACTCCTTGCCATCTTTGGAAGTCTTGCCCATCGATCGCCCAAACTTGATCGCCCCCATACCATAAACTACTCCAAAATTAATCGTTTTGCCAAACCTGCGCTCGTCGGGAGTTATTTCTTCCTTTTCAAACAAAAGTTGAGCCGTCACGGTATGCACATCTCGATTATTTTGATAAGCTTCAATTAACACAGGTTCTTGACTCAAATGAGCTAAAATTCGCAGTTCTATTTGAGAATAGTCAGCCGACACCATCAGCCAACCTGACTCCGGTAAAAAAGCTTTGCGAATTTGCCGCGAAAACTCGGTGCGGATGGGAATATTTTGTAAATTTGGATTGGAAGAAGAAAGCCTTCCCGTGCCCGTTGCAGTTTGGTTGAAATCTGTATGCACTCGCCCGGTATCCGCACGCACTAACTGCGGCAAAGCATCGACATAAGTTGATTTCAACTTGGATAATGTTCGGTGTTCTAATAAATCGTCTACAATCGGGTGGTCTCCTTGCAATTTATCCAAAACAGCCGCGTCTGTAGAGTATCCCGTCTTAGTTTTGCGAGACTTTTTCTCAAATTCATCCGGGATTTTTTCTAACAATATTTCGCTGAGTTGTTTCGGGGAACCTAAATTAAACTTTCTCCCGGCTGCTTGATAAGTTTTTTCTTCTATTTCTTTTAAGCTCTTTTCTAGCTGTTGCGATAGTTCTTGCAGATATGCTGAATCAATGCGAATTCCGCAATATTCCATTTCTGCTAAAACTGGTTCTAGGGGCTGTTCTACTTCCAGCAACAACCCATCCAAAGTTTTTCCGGGAAAGCTAGATTTATCAGCTTCTTTCAATTCTGCTCTAAGTTTATTTACTAACCCAAATGTGGTGTGAACATCCATGCCGCAGTAGTCGGCTACCGCCGGAATACTGATGTCAGCAATTGTTTTGTTTTTGGGTACTAATTCATTGTAACTTTTGGCGACAATGCCTAAGTATTTCCTTGACAATTCGCTGAGGCTGTGGCTGGTTTCGGGATTGAGTACGTAACTGGCTAGCATGGTATCGAAGACGACTCCTGCTAGTTTAATTCCTTGACAACGCAGGATCGATCGATCAAACTTAGCATTTTGCAGCGCTTTAGGATAATTCTCGCTTTCCAAAATCGGACGCAAAGCATTTAAAACTGTGGCTTTGTCCAAGTTTGTGCCGGTTTTGTGTCCCGTGGGAATGTAAGCGACATCCTCTTCATCGGTTCCCCAACAGCAGCCAATTCCGACTAATTCGGCGTCTCGCGGTTCGATGGCGGTGGTTTCGGTATCCCACGCAACGGGTGAGGCTTTGTCGGTGCAGGTTTGCAGCAGTTCGACTAATTCGTTTAACTGTTCGGTTGTTTGAATTATTCGGGGTTTAATGGGTAATTTGTTTTCCTGCTGGGCGGCTAGGGTGTCTGCCAAACTGTAAAATGTGTCATCTTCATCTTCTGAAATTTCAGAAGTTTGAGGTGACTTATCTATTGTGGGGTGGGCATCTTGCCCGCCCTTTGCAACAGGCAAGATGCCTGTTGCACAGTCGGCAACAGCCAAGATGCCTGTTCCACTCTCCATTGAATTGATTGTGGGGTGGGCATCTTGCCTGCCCTTTTCTAATGGCTGTTCAGGGCCACCAAAACGCTTTTGAATTTGTTTAACTTTGCTTAAAAATGTTTTAAATTCCAACTTTTCCAGCATCGGAATCAAGGCGGATTCGTCAAAACCTATAAGCTGGCAATCTTCTAAGTTGATTTCTAATGGCACGTCTTGGACAATTGTCGCCATGCGTTGAGAATGGTAAGCAGCTTCTTTGCCTTCTTCTAGCTTTTTCTTAGTTGCGCCTTTAATCTCATCGATGGCTGCATAAATTCCATCCAGGGAATTGTAAGCTTCCAGCAATTGCAGGGCGGTTTTGTCGCCGATGCCTTTAACTCCGGGGATGTTGTCGGATTTGTCGCCGCACAAAGCTTTGTAATCTACTACTTGTTCTGGCAAAATACCGAGTTTTTCTTTGACTGCTTCCGGGCCGTATTCTTGGGATTTGCCTTTGCCCGATCGCCTGAGCTCATCGGTACTCAAATATAATACGCTGATTTGTTTGTCGGTTTCTACTAATTGAAACAAATCGCGATCGCCCGTGAGGATTTTGACCTGATAACCCGCCGCGCTGGCTTTGTTTGCCAAAGTTCCCAAAACATCGTCTGCCTCGTAGCCCGGAGCAGTTATTGCAGGTAAATTCAAATAGGTGAGGAGTTCTTGCAGGTTTTTGATATCCGGCTTAAAATCTTCCGGTGTTTCGGCACGACCCGCTTTGTAGGTGTCGTCTGCTTCGTGGCGAAATGTGGGTGTGGCGAGGTCAAAGGCGATCGCCATGTACTGGGGGTCGTGGGCTGCCATTACTTCCAGCAGCGACTTGAGAAAGCCAAAACAGACGCTGGTGGGAATGCCTGTCGTAGTTCGCAAGCCTCCGTCTCGACTTTTGGCAAAGGCGAAGTAGGAGCGAAAGGCCAGGGAGTGACCGTCAACTAAGATGAAGATGGGAGCTTGATTTTCCGACACAGACACAGTTACCGATCGCACGAAAGGATTTTCTCATTGTACTCAGTTGTCAGTCGGCATTGATCGACCGGAAGGATGGCCCGCAGACTTGAGGACGCTTGACACTCGATCGGATCTCGGCTTACCGAGAAAATGGGTTTAAAGCCCTGCCCTTCTAGGGGGGCTTTTTTCTTATAAATCGTGTTGTCCCTTTGTAACAGTATGGTACAATACTGAGACCAGGAGGTACTACAAGTGTTTTCTCTAACCTACGAGTTTAAGCTCAAACCTACCGTCAGCCAAGTTTCACTGTTTGAAGACTGGCTAGAACAGTGTCGGCGGGTGTATAACTACGCACTTGCTGAACGGAAGGCTTGGTATAAGTCTCGTAGTTGCCTGGTTAATGCTTGTTCCCTACATTCCGAGTACATTATTCCTGCTGATGCTAAGCGTCCTACTTATGCTTCTCAGTGCAAAAGTTTAACAGCAGCAAAAGAAAAAATCCCCGCTTTGAGGGTAGTTCAATCGCAAGTTCTACAACAAACACTTAAACGGTTAGAACAAGCTTTTGTTTCAATGTGGGAGAGAAACTTTGGCTTTCCTCGGTACAAGAAGCCTGGTCGCTGTAAATCTTTTGTTTTTCCACAACTGGGGAAATCGCCTTTGAAAAACGGCATGATTAACCTACCTAAAATAGGTTGGGTTAAGTTCCGACAATCAAGGGAGATACCTGGTGATGCCTTGGTGAAACAAGCTCGAATTGTTAAACGAGCTAGCGGTTGGTACGTGATGCTTAGTTTGCAATGGGGTGTATCTGTACCTCAAGCAACACCATCAGGAGAAGCAGTAGGAATCGACGTAGGATTAATCAGTTTTCTCGCTACATCATCTGGACTAACACTACCAAGACCGAGGTTTTTTGTAGACCTTCAACGCAAGCTTAAATTGCTGCAACAAAGAGTCAACAGAAAGAAACTTGGGTCAAATAATTGGCGTAAAGCTCAAACGAAAGTGGCAAAACTCCATGAACATATAAGCAACACCCGCAAGAACTTTCATTGGCGTACTGCTCACTTGCTTTGCAATCAGGCAGGAATGATATTTGTTGAAGACTTAAATTGCAAAGCTCTAGCTGCGGGAATGTTAGCCAAGCACTGCCTAGATGCGGCTTGGGGACAATTCTTCAACATCCTGAAACAGTGTTGTTTTAAGCGTGGAGTCTTTTTCCTGGAAGTTGACTCTAGAAAAACCAGTCAAATTTGCCCTAACTGTGGAGTTGAGACAGGTAAAAAAGATTTGTCAGAACGTATCCACAAATGTAATAGCTGCGGGTATACAACTGATAGAGATGTTGCCGCAGCCCAAGTAGTTCTACGACGAGGACTTGCAGCGGTAGGACATACCGTCAAGATGCTTCCCGGAGGGCAAGGTCGTTGGACTCCCTACGAGTTAAGAATCTCCGCGCTTATAGGGCGGAGAGTGTCAATGTGCAGCTTGGCTGAGAATAGTACAAGATGTTAAGTACGATTCCCTACGGGATAGCTTCGCTTCACGCGAATTTACCAACACCTGCCCGAAGCCTATGGCTGACATTAATCGATGCTACGAAATCCTCGAAATTGAGCCGGGAAGTTCCCTAGAAGAAATTAAGCGCGCTTACAGGGATTTAGCGTTTGTGTGGCATCCCGATCGGTTTGCCCACAACGATCGCCTGCAACAAAAAGCTCAACAAAGATTAACAGAAATTAATGAAGCTTACCAGCAGTTGCTGTCGTTTCTGAGTCAGCCTGAATCATCGAGGTCGATCGAACAACAGTTTCACCAGCCACCGCCGCCTGCGCCGGAAAAGCCGCTGAGAAGGCGTTCTGCAAAATCAGCCGCCAAGCCTGGTTCCCAGCGCCGTCAAACCCGCCCAAAAGCCGCCTCCAAAAAATTTCTAACTCAAAAAAACTCTTCAAGCAAGAAACGATTTACCACTCACAATAGCCCAGCGTGGCGGGGCACAAAGCAACCAGGGCGAATCGTTGCGAGGAAAGCAGGGCCATCTCAAAACTATCGAAAGCTTACTTCGAGAAGGAAAACAGAATTTTCAACTCAATACTCAAAACCACGAATCCCGCCGAGGGAAGTGCGGCCATCTCAACACTATTCAAGCTTCCCCTGGTGGCCGCTGGCAATCGCTGTGGCGAGTTACGCTTTGACCGGTTGGATTTTGACGGAATCAGCGGCCCCGCTGTGGATGTGGGCTTTAATCTGCGGTGCAGATTGGCTGTGGGCCGCGATTTTGCTGGCGGAGGGTTCGGCCACGCCTAGAGTGTGGCTGGCGGCGTTAGTTTTAGCTGGGGCGGTAGGGGGGTCGATCGCTGGTTTTCAGGCGGGAGGAAGGGTCACAGGGGCTGCTTGGGCAGCAGTTGGGGCTGGTTTGGGGGCGATCGCCAGTTCCGAGGCCCAGTATCGGGCTGTGGCCGCTGTTTTGGCTGTAGGGGGAGTGGTGGCAGTGGTGGGATTGATGGCGGGAACGGTTTCTGGGAATTGGGTTAAGGCGTTGGTGACGGCCGTGTGTTGGGCGCTTGTCGGCTTGATGTGCGGGCTGGCGACGGAACTAGGCGTCAATTCTGGCGGCCCCGTCGGGCTCCGAGGTGCGATCGGGCTGGGGATTGGGGCGTGGGCGGGGGTTTTTGCTGGGGCGGGTTCGGGGGATCTCGTCCAAGCTTTGGCTATCGCCGGGTCTAAGAGTGTTTATGGGGCTTGGGCTGCGATCGGCATTATTGCTGGAGTTGTGGCCCGGATGGTAGCTGCAGAAAGGTTGATCCACAACGGCAGCGCGCTTTATACGTTTATCCTGTTGGTGGCTACTTCCGGTTTTGGGCTGTGGCTGGGAAGTTGGTTGGGCGATCGTATCTTTTGAATGAGTCATTAGTCATCAGTCATTAGTCATTAGTCATTAGTCATTAGTCATTAGTCATTAGTCATTAGTCATCAGTCATCAGTCATCAGTCAACAGTCAACAGTCAACAGTCAACAGTCAACTATTTCGGAGGATTGCAACCGGAATTCATGTAAATTCCAGCACTTATCGCTTTTCAGCAGCGCTTCAAACTCAGCCCTTGGCAAAGCTGGGCTGAAAAGATGGCCTTGAATTTCGTCGCATTCGTACTCGCACAAAAAATCAAGTTCTTGCTCATTTTCTACCCCCTCAGCCACCACCGTCATGTTCATGCAGTGTGCCATTTGAATAATCGCTATTGTGATCGCTGCATTTTGGCGATCGTCTGCAATGTTGCGAATAAAACTCTGGTCTATTTTAATCGCATCAAACGGAAAGCGTTTTGGATAACTCAAAGAAGAATATCCCATTCCAAAATCATCAATTGCTATCCTAATCCCCTGCTCTTTCCACACCGTAAAAGCTTTAGCTGCTGCAATTTCGTCTTGCAAAACAAGACTTTCCGTCAGTTCTAATTCCAAACACTTGGGATCGATAGCGGTTTCTGTTAATATCTCCCTGACTCTTTCGGTGAAATTTTTGCGCTCGAATTGACGGGCTGACACGTTAACTGCCACTCGCAGAGGCGGTAAACCTGCTCTTTGCCATGTTTTAGTTTGCCTGCAAGCAGTCTCTAATACCCATTCACCCAACGGTGCAATCAAGCCCATTTCTTCAGCCATTGGAATAAATTCCCCCGGAGAAACTCGCCCCCGTTCTGGATGATTCCAGCGCACCAAAGCTTCAGCACCAATAATTTTACCTGTTTTAATTTCTATTTGCGGCTGATAGTAGATTTCAAACTCTGAGCTTTTTAAAGCATGGCGCAAGGAACTTTCTTGAAGAAGTGTATTGATAAAAAAATTATCATTTTTTGCATTATAAAAATGATAATTATTCCCGCCTTTTTGCTGAGATTGATACATTGCTATATAAGCATTTTTCAGCATTTCATCTCCGTCGATGCCGTCCCTGGGATACAAGCAGATCCCCATACTAGCAGTGACATAGACTTCGCAACCTTTGACAATCATACCTTGGGATACAATATCTAAAATGTTTTGAGCAATCTTAGCCACATCCTGTTTTTCTGCAACTGGTTTGAGAATCAGCGCGAATTCTGCCGCTTCCAAACGAGCAACAATATTAATGTTTTCAATGCAGTTAGTTAGCCGCTGGGCGATGCTGCAAAGCACCGAGTCGCCGATATCGTGTCCCCAGGTACTGTTAATGCGGTTGATTTTATCTAAGCTAAGCGTGACAACTGGAACGACTCCTGACAATTCTTTTTGACCATCTAATACTCGACTTAACTTTTCTCGCAAAAATGAACGATTCGGCAGGTTGGTCAAGCTGTCATACTGATGTCGGTAGAGTGCCAGTTGAATAGTTGTGTGCAAGTTTTTTTCTTCAAATGGCTTGACAATATAGCCGAATGGTTTTGTACTATTGACTCGTCGCAAAGTAGTTTCATCGGCATAAGCTGTCAGATAAACTACCGGAATTTGAAAGCGCAAGCGAATTTCGTCGGCTGCTGTAATACCGTCGATTTCTCCTTGCAGGTTAACATCCATTAAAACTAAATCCGGGCGCAAATTGGCTGCCGATTCAATCGCTTCTTCTCCCGAATACACCATCCCAGTTATTCTATATCCTAGAGATATCAAACTGTCGGAAATGTCTTCCGCAATGATGCTCTCGTCTTCAACTATCAGAATTTTTTTCTGGGACACTAATTTTTCTCCTCAGAGTGCAAGTTGGGTTGAGAAAAGGTTATTCTAAAAGTCGTGCCAGCAGTTTCTAACAGTTCTATTCCCCCCCGGATTTGCTTGACTAAAGACCCGACAAGTCGCAAGCCCAACGTTCGGGCTTTGCGATAATCTAAGTCTTGAGGGAAACCAATTCCGCTGTCGCTCACAGTTAGCACGCAAACTCTGTTATTATCTAAAGTGAAATCTATGTTAATTTTACCTTTAACTTGTCCTTTAAAGGCATATTTGAGGGCATTGGTCACAAGCTCGTTGATAATTAACCCGCAAGGAACTGCCGTATCAATATTGAGAGAACACGGCGCAATATTTGTTTGCAACTTGACGCCTTCTGCATGATTTTCATAAGCTTGGAATAAATTGTGGGCGAGATTTTGGATGTATTCAGCAAAGTCAATGTTTGACAAGTCTTTGGATTGATACAATTGTTCGTGAACCAGGGCCATTGATCTGACTCGGTTTTGACTTTCTTTTAACATTTCACTAACGTGGCTGTCTTGGATGTAGCGTGACTGAAGTTTGAGCAAACTGGAAATAACTTGGAGGTTGTTTTTGACGCGGTGGTGAATTTCTTTGAGGAGAACTTCTTTTTCTGCGAGGGATGCTTTGATGCCATCTTCGTCGCGCTTGCGATCTGTAATATCCCGCACTACTCCTTGAATTACTTTTCGTCCGTTAATTTCCATTGCATTTAACAGCACTTCAGCGGGAAATTCTGAACCGTCGAGTCGTTTTTGTACCCAGTCAAAGCGACAGCTACCTGTTTGCATTGCTGTCGATATTCTCTGTATTGCTAGACTGGATGAGTCTTGTCCGCTAGGCTGAAATTGTGGGGAAAAGTCGCTCAGTTTCTTGCCGTAAAATTCTTTGGTGTTGCTACAGCCAAATATTTTTAAGGTAGCGGGGTTGCAGTCAAAAAATTCCTTTTCGTCAAGCAACATTACTGCGTCGCTGGTGGCTTCATAAAGGCTACGAAATTTGTGTTCTGATTCTTGCAGCGAGCAGATCAATTGGTTTTTGAGAGCTTCTGCACGCTTGCGGTCGGTAATATCTATTCCTACAGAAACTGCTGCGGTTCCCTGATGATATTTCTGAGCTACTATCAAATAGTTGCGGACGAAACCGTTAATTTCTATTTCTATTTCTTGGCAGGTTTGCTGAGATGAACTGTTAAAAAAAATTCGG
Organism: Microcoleus sp. D2_18a_D3; assembly: GCF_036702455.1. NCBI lineage: Bacteria > Bacillati > Cyanobacteriota > Cyanophyceae > Oscillatoriales > Microcoleaceae > Microcoleus > Microcoleus sp. D2_18a_D3. Next base: position 48,877 of record NZ_JAUBTK010000001.1, on the reverse strand, counting down.
ATCAGTTCTCCGAAAGTCGAGCCTTTGTCGAGAAAGTTGATTTCTTGACCGACAAAGCTTTCAGGAGACAGGTTGAATGAGGTTGCTAAGTGCTGGTTGACTCCAATATACCGCAAATCTGAATTGATCCAAGAAATCAGTCCGGGTACGGCATCCAAGACGGCGCGAAGTTGGTCTGTAGCTTCTTGGAGTGCTTCTTGCGATCGCTTGTGATCGCTAATATCTGTCGCCGTTCCGCACAAGCCTAAAATAGCGCCGTTTTCAGCTTGGTTGACGATGCTGTTGACGCGCAGGTGGACGGGAGTACCGTCTTTACGAATGTGTACTGTTTCGTAAGGAGAATTAGCGCTTTGTGGCTGAAGTTTGGTTCTCGCTAAAAGTTGGGCAAATATTTCTCTTGGTCTATTTTCTTGATCGGGAACTAAAAAATCGGTGAAGCGGCGTCCGATCATTTCTGGCGGTTCGTAACCATAGATGCGTTTGGCGGCGGAATTGACAAAAGTCAAGAGGCCTTCAATATCGATCGACCAAATCAATTCTTGGGAGGTTTCTATGAGGTTGCGGTACTTTTTTTCGCTTTCGGCAAGTGCTGCATTGAAGACTGCCGTTTGCTGCTGCAGTCTGTCTTCTAATTCTTGATTTGCCGTTTCCAGAGTGGCAATGGACTGCTCGCGCTCGGTAATTTCAGTAGAAACACCGACTGCCCCGACAACTTCGCCGTTTCCATCTCGCAGCGCTGTCGATCGAATTTCGTGAATAAAATGCCTCTCTCGGACGTTCCAAGTGCGATCGTTTCCTGCTAGTACCTCAGCAATATTTTCTAAGATATCTGGCTGGCTGCTGTAAACTTCACAAATCGACAGCCCGACAGTTGCACCGGGTTTGAGTCCCAAATTTTCTAATCCTTTCCCTGTGGCAAGGGTTAACTTGCCGTCTCTGTCTGTTGCCCACAGGAAAACGGGGGCACAACTGACGGCGGCCTGAAGGGTTTCGTTGGCTTGTTTGAGCCGATCGATTTCTGCGTGAAGCAGATCCTGGGTGGTGTTTAATTCTACCCTTAGTCGATCGGCTTTTTGCTGCCAACTGGCAGCAGTAGCGCACATTTCTGCGAGATTGCGGGAACGACAGATGGATTGGTTGCAGTGTGACATGGTTGCTCTAGGGCGCACTGTATATTTAACCTCAGCCTATCTTTTAAGCATAAACTTTTTAAGTCAAATATTACAATTAGCAGGAATACTCCTCCGACCAAGATGCGATATATTAAAGCTACTTTAAAGGATTCAGAAATTGCGGCTCGCTCAGGCTTTCCGGCGACAGTTCACAAATTGATAATAAGCTGAATAATGCCTGCCAGTCGGTATTTTTACGGTAACTATTTGTAGTAGTGCAAAAAGAAGTTCCGCAATCCTCGGCTTGCACAAGAACTGGGATTGTAAATTTATTATATTTGTTTGCGTAGATTCACGCACCGAGGAAGAGGGAATCGGGAAAATAGAAATATAGGCAGCGCCTGAATGGTTAGGAGGTACTTAATTTGTGAAAATCATGAGGTCGATTCCCTCTTCTTTCTGCCTTCTGCCCTATGCCCTATGCCCTATGCCCTATGCCCTATGCCCTATGCCCTATGCCCTATTTCTTCCATCCGTTACATCCGTTACATAATCCGTTGCCGAACTTTCTTCAATTAACTCCCCAAATTTTGACAGTTTTGTCTAAGCTGCCGCTGATAATAGTTTCACCATCGCTGCTAAAAGTAAGACAAGTAACAGAGTTTTGATGTCCGCTGAGAGTGTAAAAATTTTCGCCCGTACTGGCATTCCAAAATTTGATATTACCATCCGCACTAGCACTGACAACAGTGCGTCCGTCGGGACTAAAGGCGATCGCATTTATCGAGTTAAAATGCCCTGCCAAAGTGATTGAACTATCTGGATTCGATAGCTGCCGCAGTTGAATATTTCTGTCCCAGCCGCCAGTAGCCAAAGTCTGCCCGTCTGGACCCAAAGCCAGACAATTAGCATAACCCTTAATTGTTTGGGAGCATTCTCGGCTGCGGAGGTTCCACAGTTTAATTGTACCGTCAGAACTGCTGCTAGCGAGAGTTTGTGCGAGCGGGCTGAAAGCAAGACTAACAATTCCTGCTTTATGAGCTCCCCAAGTTAAAAGACTGCCAAAAGTACAGATTAACTTTCCCGTCTCTAAATTCCAAATTTTGATAGTAGTATCTGCCGAACCGCTGGCGATAACTTGACTGTCGGGACTGACGACAATTGCGCTAATTTCCGCTTCATGTCCGAGGGAAGTATGCCGCAATTCTCCTTCCTGCCAAATTTCGATCGCACGGTGTTTTGGAGTATTTCTGCTCCTCACAAAAACTTCGCTTTCTTGGCAAAGGACAAAGGTTTCTTGAGCGCGGGGATACTTCTCAACAGTATAGAGTATTTCTCCTGTCTCTACATCGCAAATTCTAATTATTTTGCCGTGCAAACTCGCCGTGCGATCACCTCCGGGACTAATCGCAACATTTGTCCCAGTTTTGACCGTGCGGATGCAGTCAAAAAGCTTGTAAGGCACGAAGTCTTTTAAAGCTTGGCGGACTAGAGGTTCTGTCCTCGATCGCAAAATTAAATAAGCAACTCGCTGCACTTCTGGTGCGGGGTCAAGCAGCGCCTCAATTGCTAAATTTAAACCAGCGCCTCCGTATTTAGGAGCGTCTTTAACAGCGGCAATCCGAGCCTCGATACTAGGACTGTTGAAGCGCTGCTTGACTCCGGCGATGCCTCCCAAAACAGCGCCGGCGATCGGGATTTGACTTTGGCCGCCGAGGACGGCATCATATTCTCTGGGTTGGTTAGAATTGTCGGGCATCATACGATTTTAGGTTTTAGATTTTAGATTTTAGATTGAATAATTGGAGGATTGAGAAAAGCGAACTCACGGATCAATCGGGGGAATTGTTATCGGATACTCTGTTGTTTTTTTCTGAAGATATGAATCCGGGGGCTTGTACCCTGGCTGCTTTCGGTGACGCTCAAACCTCGTTCGTTTAAGAGCGCAACTTCTAACTTATTGACTGTTGCAGTTTATAGTATTATAATCAAATTAGCGTTTCACAGAAAAATCCGAAAGTGATATGTCACACTTCACAACGATCAAGGTTCAGATCAAGAACGGCGAACTGCTACATCAAGTGTTGGAAGAGTTGGGTTATCAAGTAGAGTGCAATGTGCAGGTGCGGGGTTATCGGGGCGACAAAACTAATGCCGAGTACGTGATTCGGCAATCCAATGGTTACGATTTGGGTTTTCGTCGCAGCGGAGAGGATTACGAATTGGTGGCGGATTTTTGGGGCGCTCGAATTAAGCAGCAGGATTTTGTCAATTCAATTAGTCAGAAATACGCGCGCAAAAGTTTGATGGCGGCGGTGCAGTCAGAGGGTTTTAATGTTGAAGAAGAGGAAACTTTGGCAGATGGAACGGTGAGAGTTGTAGTTGGTCGATGGGTTTAAGACTCGCATTTGATTAACTTGTAAGCTATTTGGCATTTAAATTGAAGATGGATCGCGGGCTGTGGAAGCCCGCGCCAGAAAAGTTTAAGTAAACAGTAGCTTAAAAATTAAATGGGCGACAGCTTATTGACATATCAACAGGAGTAATCATGTGGCGATCGTACTAATTATCCTGGCGCTTGTAGTTGTCATTGTTGGCGCGATCGCCCTTGGAGCATACCGCTGGCATCTCGGTACCAAGGAACTGCGAGCCAATCTGGAAGCGGCGCGATCGCCGATTAAACCTCTGACATTTGATGCGCGGGAAATCGCCGATTTACCCCAGCCAGTGCAGCGCTACTTTCGTGCGGTGCTGAAGGATGGACAACCGCTAATTGCAACAGCGCGGGTTTCCCACGAAGGCACGTTTAACATGAGCGAAACCGCAGAAAAATGGAGTGCTTTCAACTCAACTCAACTGGTAATTACTCAACGCCCTGGCTTTGATTGGGACGGGCGAATTGCCATGATCCCCGGTATCAATGCGTTTGTTCATGATGCCTACATTTCTGGCGAAGGCATCCTCCATGCGGCGCTGCTGGGCCTGGTGACTCTGGCGGATATCAGCAGCACTCCAGAAGCTGCACAAGGGGAACTGATGCGCTTTTTCGCGGAGGCTGCTTGGTATCCGACGAGACTGCTGCCGAGTCAGGGTGTTCGCTGGGAGGCGATCGACAATTCTTGGGCCAGAGCAACGCTACAGGATGGCGACACCGCTGTTTCCCTGGATTTCCGCTTTGATGAAGCAGGGCTAATCGCCAGTATCCGCGCCGAGGCCCGCGCCCGTACAGTTAAGGGGGGACTGGTGTTTGCGCCCTGGATTGGCCGTTTCTGGGACTACGAATTACGAGACGGTATGCGGATTCCGCTCTCCGGTGAGGTGGCGTGGCAACTGCCTGATGGCTCGCTATTGCCCTACTGGCGCGGCCGCATCACGAATATTGCCTATGAGTTTGCACGATGATTCTAGTTTGTGTTGTAGGGTGAGTCTGAGATTTTCTCCCCTATTTCATGGGAACAATCTGATAATTAGAGTACACAGGTAAACGGCTATTAGCAAAAAAAGTTAATTACCCATGAACATTTCAGAACTCAAGACAGCAGTAAGGGAACTTCCCGAAAATGAACTCGCAGAGTTTCTCGAATGGCTTGATGAGTTCCAAGCAGCTCTCGCCGATCGCCAGTGGATCGATGGTGTACGAGTTAAGATAGATGCTGCTGTTGCCATGTCCGAACATACTCCACCGATTGACGGCGAAACGTTTATTGCAGGGATTTGCGATCGTTTCCCAAAATAGCTTGTAGGCTGGGTTATTAATTTCATCGCAAGATGGAGGCAATTTTATTCTTCTTCTTCATCGACCAAATCAGATTCATTCGCCGCCTTATTGTCACTATTTGACTCTTCAACTGTGCTGGTATTTTGATGGATATTTTCCAATAAACCCGCCTGTTTTAACAAGTGTCTGAGTAATCGAACTTTTAAAGATTTATTACCGTGAATTGGCACAGAGATTCGGATTTAGCTTCCCGCTTTCCCGTAGATGTGGTGACTGCCTTGAACTCTTAATAATATCCAGTCATTACGTTCTAGCAGCTTGGCTAGCTCTTTGCCAGACATGGAGTTCATATCGCAATCTCCATAATTTTGTCTCGCTCATTTGTCTCGATGGATTCAATATCTACACGCTTGGCAACCTTCGATTGCTTCATAGAGGTTTTGCAGCAGTTCCTCGAAGGTTTCTCCCTCTGTTGCACAGCCCGGAATCGCAGGAACTTCTGCCCAGTATCCGCCTTCTTCTGCTTCGTGAATGATAACTTGGATTTTCAATTGATTCTCCTAATTTATTCTCAAAACTTACCTCTTCATTACTGTAGCAGACTTTACTCCTCCAAGTCCACCTGTTTAACCTGCTCTAAAGGTATATCTAGCGCTTCTGCAATTTGCTCGTCGCTCAAACCAAAGTGCCGTAATTTATCTATTGTTTCAATCTTAGTTTGATTTTTGCTTTTCTGCTGCAAGTCGGGATTTTTCGGCTGACTTTGATCTGCGCTAGGAGTGGGTTCTTCGGAACCCATGTTTACACAGCCGATTATATTATTATTACTATTAAAGCTTCGAGCGCCCAAAGAAATATTTAAATTACTTTGCCGTTCTACGACGGATTTAAGATTTTTTTTATCTACTTCTTCATCAAAGATATCAGATAACATTTGCAAAAGCTCGTAACCGACATCCTTAGCATGACCCGCTGAACAACCACAATTTTCTGCAATGTCATCATACTTTTGACGCTTCAGCGTTCCTTCGATAATTCCGCGCTGCAAGTCATTTAAACGTTTGCGTGTCTTGGCGTAGACAGCGTCATCTATAAATTGAAGTATTTCTTGGAGGCGCATCATCCGGGATGTGGGAGGACATTAGTTATTCTAGCCGACTTTATCCGTATTATTCCGTATTTTTCCGATCTTCAAACTTTACAGAATCTTTACAAAAGTTCCGTATTATTCCGTCTTTTTCCGCTTTTTAATTTTTAATGATTGATTTAAAGTGATATTATACTGTGATAATAAACATTTCACTATGAGTAAAAACAAAATATTATTAGCAATATGCACTATTACATTATTATTAACTATTGCTGCGAAAGTTTTTGCTCAACCATCTAATCACACACTTATTCCCGAAAATGTTAAACCAAGTTATGGTGCTTTTATAACACAGCAATCACTCACGTTATCGCCTACTCCCTTAGAGAAAATGTTAACACTCAATGAGACCAGCACGGTACAACAGGCTAAAAAAGAAACTGATTGGATTGCAATAATAGTTTCTATACTTAGCTTGGCTATATCTTCGGTTGTTGGTTATACCTCTAGTCTTAGACTAGCAAATATTAAGTTATGTTTTGGCAGAAATATCATACTTTTTCCCGTTCCAAAAACTCATGTTACAACCAGTAATGTGACTATGGCAGGAGTAGGATTCAACCTACCTATCACTTTCTATAATTGGAGTCCACAAGGCGGAACAATTCAACGTATTCGCTTAGCTGTTGCCAAGGAAAATGATGATGATTTTTATGACATGGCATGGACTACTTTTGTGAAAATTGGTACTGATGGATTTGAACCAGATAATTTAGCTCAACCGATTGCTGTAAAAGGGCTTTCTTCCGTGAATAAAGTAATTCGATTTGATTGGATTACTGAACTAGGAGGTAGGCAATTTGAGGTAAAACCTGGCAATTACGAATTGAGAATTTATGGATGGACAAAAAACACACAAAAACATAGCTTAAAATACACAACTTCTTTTACAATAAAAGATGAAAATTGTCTAAATTTTAGAGACAGTGTGGCTACAAATCTCAGCCGATCGATTTGGATACCATTGAACGAAAACGAAAAGCCAAATCGGTTCTTATCTAGAAACGACCTTGATAGATTTTACACTTAATAATTTATTTCTTTGTGATTAAGGAGTCGTTTAAACCATGTCTCAAAATGATAAATCAATTAAGATCAGCGGTGGAACTGTTTACAGTGCTGGTAACAGTGCAAGCGTTTACGGCGCTGTGAACATTGGAAGCGCGGCTAATAATCAATTTACCCGGCAACAGACGAACCAAGGCATTTATTATTTATATGAGGAAAAGGAAATTCTTTTAGAAGCAGCAGCAGAAATTAAACAACTGCTCGAACACTTAGAAAAAATGAATCCCACGGCTACTGAGGCTGAAAAGATTGAGTACGTTAATGATGAAACTACCCGTAGTTTCAAGCGTCGCGTGGTGGGTGCGTTGCAGGCTGGGGGTGAAGCTGCGATCGAAGAGTTTTTAGACAATCCCTATGTCAATGTCGGGAAAGCGATCGTTAAAGGTTGGATAAAACCAGAATAGATTGTGGTGTGCGAAGAGCGATCGCCCTAACCAGAAAACCCAAGTGCGATCGCCCGCAACTACCAAATCGTTTCAACGTGAGGATAGCTCAGAATCTTCTCATCGCAAGTAACCAATGGAATATCATACCGCCGCGCGATCGCATCTTAGTTGCGATCGGCTGGATCTTTGTGAAACTCCCCTGGAAGTTGTGTACTGCCAATTGCATCCAACGGATTCAGGGGCTCGATAACTGTACCTGAATGAGTTCTCGCTTGCGCGTACCACTGTTCGATCGGCAAAGGCAAAGTCAGCTTACCCAAACTCGATTTCACAGCAATTTCCCAAACTGAAATTGCAGAAACCAGTAAACCGCTTTGGTTTTCCTCAGCCTCGATCGCACGATTTGCCCCCACAGACAAATTACTTGGATCGTGCAGCAGCCAAAGCCAAATATGGGTATCCAGTAAAATCATGTACCCAGCGCATCCCATAAATCTGACATCGGCTCATCAAAATCCTCGGCAATTACCAACGGCATCCCGCGCAGAGGATAATGCTTTTGCGCTGTCAATCCAGCACTCGAAATCTCAGCTAAATCGATCGCCAAAAAAGCCTCCGAGTTCGACAAGCGCCTCTGACGCAAAAAACTCAATAGCACCTCAAGTACATCATCTGATGTTTGCTCAATCTCGCGGATTAGTTCTTCGCGGACAGTCATAATCTGGCATTCTCCCTGCTAGACTTCTTTACCCATTGTATCGAGATGCGATCGTTTTGGGTGATCGCCCTTAGAAACAAAACTAAGTGCGATCGCGCCTATTTTTGCCAAGCTCCCCTGGAAGTTGCAATTACTACGCTAAACTGCTACCGTTAACATAGACGCATCGTAGGAAAACAACTGATGACACTAACAGAATTACTCCCTACAATTAGACAACTGTCTGCGATCGAGAAACGAGAGTTAATCCGCATTCTAATGGCGGAAGAGGATATCAGTGATGAACAGGTGTGGAAGGATCAATTTGAAGCGACAACAGACGCTCAGTGGGATAGTCTAGCTGAGATAGTACGTCAGGAAATCGCTGCTGGCGAGATTACACCTTTGGCTGACATTTTTCCATCAGAGTCATGAAATCAAGTGTTACTAACGCATTTCGCAAGAAACTTGACCAGCTTCCTGCATCTGTTCAAGAGCAAGCTGCCAAAGCATACGCGCTTTGGAGTTCAGATCCTTACCACAACAGTCTTCAATTTAAACGAGTCAGTCAGCGTCAACTTATTTATTCAGTTCGCATAGGACTAAATTACCGAGCTCTTGGCTTACTAGAAAACGATCGCATCTATTGGTTTTGGATTGGCGCACATACAGAGTATGACGAGTTGCTTCAACGGTTGTAGGTTCGCAATCGACATCCAACAATTAATACGCTCTTCGTCTGCAAATATCCTACGCATCAAGACTGTTTATCCTGCCCAATCGCCTCTCGCTCCGCTTCTAAACCCGACAATAAATCAGTCAAACCTACATTTTCATTTTCCATAATCGTTGCCATCCGATCGATTAGTTGGGGAGCTTGAGGTTGTTTGGGAGCAAGTACAATTAGATTACCTATTTGGAGTAGCACCAGCATATCTCCCTGATTAACATTGAGAGAATCTTGTAATAACTGGGGAATGGTAATTTCCCCTCCCTGTCCTAGAAGAATCGGGAATTGTTTAATTTATACATCCGTTTCTTGTGAAGTTATTGTCACGACTTTAACCTCAGCCTTTAGTGTTAAGTTTCTAAGATTCCTGATTATAGCAAGTTTTAGGCGGTGTAGGTTTTTAGCGATCGCCCTAACCAGAAAACCCAAGTGCGATCGCCCGCAACTACCAAATCGTTTCAACGTCAGGAATATAATACGGCCACGCGATCGCAACTAAGATGCGATCGCGCGGCAATTGCTCGATCGCCTGGATGATGCAACTATCAGTCAAACAACCGGACTCACTATTGAGGATGTGCGGAATTTGCGATCTGCTCGAAATTAGAGCCAAGTTATCCACCTGCTTTCAGCCACCCAAAAACCTGCTCCACTGTCAAATCTAATGTTAAAAAACTTGGCACGGGCAACCGATCTTGTCCCGTTAACTCAACTGGTTCTCGTCCGGGAATAAATGCTAAAATAAACCGTTCCTCTGGATCGATTAACCATCCGAGCTGAGTCCCGTATTTCAAACAGTGTAAAATATTACTAATCACCTTAGTTGCTTTCTGGTCTGGGGAGAAAATTTCTACTTTCCAGTCGGGATGAATTTCAAAGGAATTCGGAACTTCGCCATCCGCTTCAAAAGTGATTCTATCCCAAGCAAATACTGTAGCATCAGGTACAATAGAACGCCCGCCAAAAGTACAGCGCAATTCGGGAAAAGCAAGAGCAATTCGTTCTGTTTCCGCAACTAGATTAACAGCGTTGCAAAACTTGAGTTGCAAACGAGAATGTTTGCCTTGAGGCATGATCTTTTGGTGAATGCGTCCGTTAATAAATTCACTCGCAGGTTGAGTTTCTGGTAGTTTGAGGAAAGCTTCGAGAGTGAGAGAAATGGGAAGTGCTGCTGTCATCGCTTTGAATTCGGTGTCATTGCCACTCTGCCATAATTTTATCATTAACTCTATTCTGTGTTTGTAGATCGATCGACCTCACCCTCACCCTCATCTTCCAAAATCTCACCCAAATAGCGCTGCACAAACTCCCGCGCTGCATCTATATCGAGCAACTTTAATGCCACAACCATCTTCACAAGCGTGTTGACCGTTGGATCTATCAACTCATTAAACCAACGATAGACAACGGAACGACGCACGCCCATTGCGATCGCCAATTTGTTTTGGCTAATGCCATAGGTGTCCAGCACTTCTCTCAAAACTCGACCAGTTTTTCCCATGCACCTCATGATGCCAAGGGAAGCCCCAACTGTCAATCACTACATATGTGTAGTGATTGCGATCTGATTGTACTAACTACACAATATGTAGTGATTAGTTGATTTTGAAGATGAGGACTTCCCAATGGCTAAAGACTTTCTAACCGAACCGCCCAACGACACCCAACAAGACGCAGATCCCACGGACGATCGAGAAAACCGGGAACCCGTGCGTATCATGGTTGTTGGCTCCCGCCAAGGCATAACCGCCGTAGTAAATTGGCTGGTGCGACTAGGTTTTGCCCAAATGGCAGACTGGAGCGACTTGCAGCGTGCACCGAATACGGGCCAGTGGATGCGCGTGCTGACAAAATGGTTGCAGAAGAATTGAGGCAACTGACGAGTAGGGCGATCGCATTTCATAAACCTGATGTTTGGGAATCGTGCGATCGCCCGTCAAGTTCGTAGGCCGGGGCCGGGGCGTAGCCATCGCCCTATTGATACAATCGAGATAGCGATCGCCATTCCCGATTCCCACCATGACATTCATCAACCCCAAAACCGATTACGCCTTCAAAAAAATATTTGGTTCCTCAGAAAGCAAAGACATTCTGATCAGCTTTCTCAACGCCATAATTTACGAGGGCAATCCTACCATTGAAGACTTAGAAATTATCGACCCCAACCTCCCGCCCAAAGTCGAAGGTTTAAAAGACTCCTCTTTAGATGTCAAAGCCCAACTAGCCGACGGTACTTTAGTCATCATTGAAATGCAGGTATTAAACGTCGAATCTTTCGGACAAAGAATCTTGTACAACGCCGCCAAAACCTACGCATCTCAATTGCAAAAGGGACAAGGATATCGAATGCTCAGACCAGTAATTGCCTTAACAATAACTGATTTCGAGATGTTTAAAAACAGCAACAACTTAATTTCGCGATTTGTCTACAAAGAAGAGATTTCTAACTTACCCTATCCCGATAACGATCTAAAGTTAGTATTTGTAGAATTACCAAAATTTACCAAAACAGTAGACCGACTAGAAACTCTAGCAGATAAATGGCTCTATTTCATGAAATACGCGGTAACGATAACGGAAATCCCGCCAGTAATGGATAGCGTACCCGAAATCCATCAAGCTTTTGACATCGCAGATCGAGTGAATTTAAGCCCGGAGGAAATAGCAAATATCGAACGGCAAGAAATGTTTATTTACGACCAGCAAGGAGCGATAATTAAAGCTGTTAAAGATGCTGTTCAAGAAAGCAGACAAGAAAGCAGACAAGAAGGCCGACAAGAAGGCCGACAAGAAGAAAAGCTGACGATCGCACGGCAGTTACTCGATCGCCTAGATGACGCAACAATCGCTCAAATAACCGGACTTAGCGTTGAGTACGTGCAGAATTTGCGATCGGAATGAGATTTATTTCAAAAAGGGATCTCGCACCCGTCAAGTTCGTAGGCCGGGGCCGGGGCGTAGCCATCGCCCTATTGATACAATCGAAATAGCAGTCGTGATTCCCGATTCCCACCATGACATTCATCAACCCCAAAACCGATTACGCCTTCAAAAGAATATTTGGCTCCTCAGAAAGCAAAGACATTCTCATCAGCTTTCTCAACGCCATGATTTACGATGGCAATCCTACCATTGAAGACTTAGAAATTATCGACCCTAACTTACCGCCCAAATTCGAAGGCTTGAAAGATACTTATTTAGATGTCAAAGCCAAACTAATTGATGGTAGGCTAGTCATTATTGAAATGCAGGTATTAAACGTAGAGTCTTTCGGCAAGAGAGTTTTGTACAACGCAGCCAAAACTTACGCCTTTCAATTGCAAAAAGGAGAAGGCTACCGAATGCTCAAACCAGTGATAGCATTAACACTGACTGATTTCGAGATGTTTGCAAATAGCGCTCGACTAATTTCGAGATTTGTCTACAAAGAAGTAACGAGCAATCTCCCATATACCGATAATAACATCGAGTTGGTATTTGTAGAACTTCCTAAATTCACCAAAGAAGTAGACCAGCTAGAAACCCTTGCGGATAAATGGATATATTTCATGAAATATGCGAGGACGATAACGGATGTCCCGGCAGTAATGGATAGCGTTCCAGAGATTCATCAAGCCTTTGACATCGCCAATCAAGTGAATTTAACCCTTGATGAATTGGCAGATATCGAACGCAGAGAAATGTTTATTTACGACCAACAAGGAGCTATAATCCAAGCCGTTCAAGCAGAAAAGCTGGCGATCGCACGGCAATTGCTCGATCGCCTAGATGACGCAACTATCAGTCAAACAACCGGACTCAGTATTGAGGATGTGCGGAATTTGCGATCGCAGGTTTGATGCGTCGAAAACCAGACATGACATTGTTCGCGTCCATTTTCTTAGTCTGCGAAGGCAGACTTCGTTTGTGTAGAAGCGGTTTCAACCGCCGAGTCATAAAACTACCTCAAAAACAACTTATAAGCCGGATTCTGACTCTCATCCCCATACTGATAGCCCAGCGTATCCAAAAAAGCCTGCCATTCCTGCATCTCATCGGGCGGTACTTGAATTCCCACCACAATTCGCCCGTAATCAGCGCCATTATTTCGATAGTGAAAAACGCTGATATTCCAGTTAGGGCTCATCGAACCGACAAACTTCATCAACGCACCCGGACGTTCGGGAAATTCAAAGCGATAAAACAATTCATGATTCGCCAGCATCGAACGCCCGCCCACCATATGCCGCACGTGCAACTTCGTTAATTCATCATCAGTTAAATCCAAAGTCTTGAAGCCACAATCTTCAAAACTTGCCGCTATCTTCACCGCATCGGCACGGTTTTGAATTTGTACGCCGATAAAAATATGTGCCTCTTTCTCATCCGCAATTCGATAGCTAAATTCAGTTAAATTGCGTTTTCCCAGACATTCGCAAAACCTGCGGAGACTTCCCGGTTGTTCGGGAATTGTGACTGCAAAAATGGCTTCGCGGCGTTCGCCAAACTCGGCTCTTTCTGCTACAAAACGCAGGCGATCGAAATTCATGTTTGCGCCGCAAGCAACAGCAATTAATGTTTCTCCTGCGATTTGTTCGCGTTCCACGTAAGCTTTCGCACCTGCGATCGCCAAAGCGCCAGCAGGTTCTAAGATCGATCGCGTATCTTCAAAAACATCCTTAATCGCCGCGCAAACATCATCCGTATCCACCAAAATAATCTCATCCACATACTCCTGACACAACCGAAAAGTTTCCTCCCCCACTTCCCGCACAGCAACGCCATCAGCAAATAAACCCACCTGCGACAAACGCACCCGTTTACCAGCTTTCAGCGATTGATTCATGGCATCGGAATCCACCGGTTCGACGCCAATAATCTTAATTTCCGGCCGCAACCGCTTGACATAGGCCGCAATTCCCGAAATCAATCCACCGCCACCAATTGCCACAAAAATCGCGTGAATTGGTTTTTGATGTTGCCGCAGAATTTCCATGCCGATCGTACCCTGTCCAGCAATCACGTAGGGGTCATCAAAAGGGTGAATAAAAGTCATACCTTTTTGGGCCTCTAATTGACGCGCAAAAGCGTAAGCATCATCGTAAGCATCCCCATGCAAGACTACCTCTCCACCACGGGCTATCACCGCATTTACCTTCACCTGCGGCGTCGTTACGGGCATGACGATAATCGCGCGAGTTCCCAGGTGGCGGGCGGCGAGGGCGACTCCTTGGGCGTGGTTGCCGGCGGAAGCTGCAATGACACCTTGTGCTAGCAAATCCGGCGACAGTTGCGCCATTTTGTTGTACGCACCCCGCAGTTTGAAGGAAAACACCGACTGCATATCCTCTCGCTTCAGCAAAAGTTTATTGTTGAGCCGTGCTGATAGATTCGGGGCGCATTCTAGGGCTGTTTCTTGAGCAACATCGTAGACGCGGGCGGTGAGGATTTGTACCAAGTAATCGCAAAGCATGGGGTTAGCAGGTTGGTTGATGCCGGATGGTGGGATAATTGTACGGCACTTGTGTTAGTATTTTGCGGGGAATTGGCGCTCCTCTTCGAGGGCTTTCCTTCGGATCGCTTCGCTAACGCTAACGGGCGATTCCCTGCGGGATAGCTTCGCTTCACGCAATTTTTCAATAATAACTTTTCGCTTTGGGAACGTAAGGAGCCTGAAGACTATGAATAATAATTCGTTTTTGCCGTTTACCCCTGTTATAAAATCCGGTTTGTGAGCGTATTAGTCCGTCATCCTTAATTTAGTATGTAAAATCATGAACGTACAAATTACAGATTTGCGTGCGGTTGACGAGCAAAAAATTCAACAGGTAGCTAAATTAATAGTTGAAGGTTTTAAAGAGCATTGGCCCGGTGCTTGGCCCGATCTAAATTCTGCTTTGCAAGAAGTGCAAGAATCTTTGGCAGCCGATCGCATCAGTCGAATTGCTGTCGGCGACAGCAATCAAGTTTTGGGATGGATTGGCGGGATTAAACAGTATGACGGTAATGTTTGGGAACTGCACCCGCTGGTAGTGAGAACAGAATTTCGCGGACAAGGAATTGGTCGATCGCTCGTAGCTGATTTAGCAGCAGAAGCTAAAAACCGGGGAGGGATCGTGCTGTGGGTGGGTACCGACGATGAAGACAATCAAACAACTCTTTCAGGCATCAATCTTTATCCTAACGTTTGGGAACACGTCGCCAAAATTAGAAATTTGCGCGGTCATCCCTACGAATTTTATCAAAAAATGGGTTTTGCGATCGTGGGAGTGATGCCCGACGCCAACGGAATTGGCAAGCCAGATATTTTCCTGGCAAAGCGGTTGTAAAGTTTAAGGTAGGTTCTAAATTTACTGACCGAGGGCTTGCGAATCCAACACTTAGCAAAATTAGTTGTTGAAAGTTTCCCAGAAAATCGGTCTAGTCTGGACGTGCGAACCCGGTTCGAGGGTCGCTAATAAACAAACCCAGAACTAACGAATCCATCACCGTATCCCAGACAGGAGTCAAACGTTCAGCATCGTCAACCCAGTAATCAAAAGTAATCAAACACTGAACATTAGAACCCAATCCAATACAGATTCGCGAATAAGCTTCCCGCTGCTCTGGAGGGTCGATAAACTTAAATTCAGTCCAAACAACGCGGGCAGTTTGCCGCTTCAATTGGATAATTTCCCCAAAAGCGATCGGATTTCTGGTATCATCTTCAACCACCTTCTGTAATAGCGGCACCAGCGGAAAATCTGCCCAGTTACCAGGTGGTAGCAAATTAAACGAAACCTCCAAACGACAATCATCATCCGGCGGCTTTTTATCCGTAAACCGGAACGAATTAGTATCCGGTTCAAAATGCCAATCTTCCGGGACATCAAAGCGGACTGCACCTCTTCCTGCTACAAAAATTCGAGTTCCAGGCTTTGACTTCCAATTGTGGTCTTCTTTGAGCTCTAGGGTTTCCTTGAGCCATTCTTGCTTTTTGCGCTTAGACATAAACAGAACACCAAATTGCTGCTAATGTGTAGTTTTAGACCTTGCAAACACATTTTAACTGTATTTTGCTCGCCGTTTGCTCAAATATAACAATCCTTACAAAAATTATGAATTCCTCTCTTCTCTATTCCTCGGTGTTCTCTGCGCCTCTGCGGTAAAAAAGAATTCCTTTCACAATTGGCTAACTTTTATTTTTCACTCTTGGGAATCACATACCTAATTCCCCCTTTATTCCCAGCCGCATCGCCCTTGTAACGGGGGATAACATGAATAGCCGCGTGACTGCGACTTTGACCAGCCTGTTTATTAATATTGATTCCCACATTAAAACCGTCAGGATGAAACTCTTTACTTAACATTTCTTGCACCTTATTAGCCATAAACCAGCAAGCCGATTGCTCTCGAAAAGGCAGTTCAAAATAATTAGCCACGTGACGCTTGGGGATGATTAAAACATGACCTTTGCTGGCGGGATAACCGTCAAACATCGCATAAGCTGTTGCTGATTCAGTTAGCAAAGTTAGGTTTTTATACGGATTGCAGAATATGCAGTTATTAGTAGAATTTCTTTGATGGTTGTAATGGACGTATGTGTAAATTTCGCAAGACTCATCTAGGTGAAGTGGCTTAAAGGGAAGTTTGACAATGCACTGATATGTAGGTTTTTTGTGCACGTAATGTTCTCGAAAGCCTTCTTTTTTGATATCCCTTCTCACCGCAAAATACGCATTCCCTCCCGGTTTCAACAGGTGCGACACTTCCATCAGGACATTAGCTTGCTCTTCAGGAAACAAAACATTCAAAACATAAAAGCAAATGATTGTGTCGAATTTATCTTCTGGTAATTCCGGGAAATAATAAGGGTCATAACCCGTAATATCGAAGCCTTTTTGCTGCAACAATCTAACATCGCTGCCCAAGCCGCACCCAAAATCTAAGACTTTGCCTTGCAGCAAGTTTTTATCCAATAAAAATCTTGCCGGAAATGACAGATAAATTCTTTCCATTGCCGTCAAGTGGCTGAATTTATTTTGTTGCTTTTTCATGGCGGCATAAATTTGATTTCAATCGTTGTTTTTAGTTTTTGCGTAAAGGTTTTGTTAAAATTCCGAGAATTTTGTCAACTTCGTTAATATAATAATCATTCAAGTCAATAAAAGCTGTTTGATTTACCAATTTGAGAAACTTCCAAGCATTTCCCGTGGTAACACCTCCGTAAATCGCCTCAATTTCATCATTTTGCTGTTGATTGAATCGCTGGGCTCCCAACATTTCAGCAATACACTGTCCTAATCCGTTTTTAATGTTTTCATTTTTGGCTTCTACTAAGGTGACAACTGGTGTTCGGATTTCGTACAAATCGCTGGATGCGGTGAGGATATAATCGCAGTACCCGTTAAGTCCACTTTCTGGATCTGCATTAAATTCCGTGCCGGAAAAAAAGCCGATTTGGAAGTTTAAAATGCGCCGTACTTCTAATAATACAGGAGCAATAATTAACTCGAATCGAGCTTTTTCAGTATTGATAGCATTGGCGAGAGGGATATATTCTGCTAGGGTTGTTTTGAGATAGTCGCTAGGTGCAATTGATTCTACATCTGCAAACAAAACTGTTTTTTCATGAACAGTGAGGTTAAATGCTGCACGCACTTTGGTGATGGTAGTAAATTCACTATATGACATTTTTAAATTCCTTAAATTAAATAAAAATTAGCGATGATACTTGAGATTTTACCATTATTGCAGTTTGGCGATCGCCCCTTTTTCCACCAACACCTTACCAGTCACCAAATCCCGCACCGTCGCCAACAAAACCCGCCTCTCATCCACCTCAAAACTCACCGAAACCCTGTCAATTCCCAATACCCCAGGCGGATTCAAATGCGCTACGCAAACCTGCTGGTGATGGCTTTCCAGAGACCGAAAATCCGTTTTTTTGTTGAGCAAGCTGCTCGTCATTTGCCCTTTTTCGTTAAAAATAACCTCCGCTTGCAATACCTCCGCAACTTCCCCAATATCTAACCGAATTTCCCTTTGCCCTTCAATTGCCACTTGCAACGTCAACTCTTCGGAACTTTGACAGGGATACTTCATTTCCTTGCTAAATATCGGCGAATAAGCATAAGCTTTAGCATAAGGTTCCCAGAGGCGAATTGCATAGCTGTGGCGCAAATAATCGTCAACACTCGCTAATTGTGTCAACGCTAAAGCACCGTGCGCCACCGCTTCAAACGGCTTGTCTCTTTGGACTTTTTGCCGCCCAAAATACGAAACCACTAAATTAGATACAGCCGGAATTAGACAAGTTCCTCCTACCAGCAAAACCTGTTCGATATCTGCTTTACCGATACCTTTTCCCTGTGCAATAATCAGCACTTCATCTAAACTTTCCCGCAACTGTTCTAACAACTGCCTAGATTCCAGAATTTCCTCAAGCTTGTCTCGGTTTAGCTGCAAGTCGTAAGACATAAAATTTTCATCGTCAAACCAGCTTTCCTTCGCCTCATTAACTTGAGAAAGTTTAATTTTTAATTTTTCCGCTATTTCTAATAAGTTTTGCCAGCCAACTGGGCCGACTTCGGCGCGCGAGGAACCAATTTGCCGCAAATAATCTTCGACAATCCAGATGTCAATATCTTCGCCGCCTACATAAGCATCGGATTTTGCCAACACTTCGGCACGCACCCCCCCCAGCCCCCCCTTGGTAAGGGGGGGAGCGAGATTTGTCCCCCCTGAAGCTTGGGGGGCTAAGGGGGGGGTTACAGCAGTACGGACTAAACTTAAATCTAAAGTTCCGCCGCCAAAATCAACTACTAAAACTAGAGATCCGGGGCGTTGTACTGCATATCCCAGGGCGGCGGCTGTGGATTCATCTATTACCTGAACTTCCGCAACTCCCAAACTTTCTCCTAAGTCGCGAAACCAATCTAGATATCGCTCAAATGCTCCGACTGGTACTGTAAAAATTACTTTGTCTGGCTGTATATTTTGTAAATATAATTGTTTCCAAATAGTCTTAATAAACTGTTCTGCTACTGATTCTGACGTGTAGGTTTCGCCATCAAGATTGCAGGGTGGTGGCTGAAAGTCGGCAGCTAAATTGCGTTTAAAAGCTTTGAAAAAGCGGTCTGGCTGGGATTGCCCCAAACGCTGCGATCGCACTTTTTCTCCCAGCACCAACTCTCCGGCATTTTTCACAAAGACTAAAGTCGGCACTACAGATATTTCTCGAATATCTCCGCTCAAATTCTTCGTTTTAAAAATGCGGGACATCTCGCCCAATCGCAAAGTTTCTGGTGTTTTCGTATCCGGGTTAAGAATGCAGACAACCGTATTGCTGGTGCCGAAGTCAATGGCAACTGTAGTCATGTTGATTTATAATTTAAAATTTAATTTTTCATTCCCGCTGGAAGGGTACGACTAACTTTAGCAGGAGTAAGAATTCGCTCTCCCTCTCGATAGCCGACAAACCGAATATAAACTAATTCTCCTTCGGTTATATCCTCAACATCCGGCTGGTGCAACTGCGGATTGTAAGGAGTTTGTTCCCACGCAGAACCGATTGTTTGAAAATCCCAGCTTGATAACAGGTTTTCTAAGGGAGTAAACAAAGCTGAGAGATTTTTGGCTGGCATATCCGGCTTGGCTTCTGCCATTTTGCGGGCGGCGGGATAGTTAGTTAACAAAGTTTGCAACTGTTCAAAGGTAGCGCGGCGAAAATCGGCAGTTAGTTGAGCTTTTTGCTGCTGCAATTCTGATCGCAGCCGGAAACACTGCTGCCTCAATTCTTCAATTTCGCTGGGATTAGTTGTGATTGTAGCCGATATTGGCAGCGCGCTCAAAGTGCGATCGAACTCTTGAAAATTCAAATTCAGCACTGTTGCCAGCCGCCTCAGTTGGTTTACCGTGAGTTTTCCCACGTCTCCCTGCCGCACTAAACGCACCCCGTAGCGACTTAAGCCTGCTTTTTCGCCTAAATCTTGCCAATCGAGAATGTCTAGCTGATTCATGCGTTCCCGCAGAATTTTATCGTACTTAAACTCGATCGCATCTCCCGCCTCAGATGCAGCATAAAGGTAGACTAAAATGAGAAAAATGCCCCCGACAGCCAGGGCGAAACTGAAGGCAGGCACTGTTGTTACATCAACTGTTGCACCGAGGAACTCAAACATCTTTAACTCTTCTAAACTTGTTTTAAAGTCTGCGTTTGTTCAACGACCAAATTTTCTTCGCCTTGGTAGTATTCTGGCAGCAAGTCTTGAGATTCTACTTCTCCGAGGGCTTTTTCAATTCCGGCGGTGGTGTCGGTGCAACTAGAACCGGTGGCGTTGAGGACGGTTTCGGTAATTTTGCCGTCTTTGCCGATTCGGTATTCTATTTGGCGGTATTCTGCCATAATTCTGCCTCTTGGTTTAATGCTTAAGTGTTGACTTCGGAGTGTTGAGTTATATTATAGATTCTATTTACCAATTATTCTAATGAATTTTTGTAGCGACAATGCAACCGGGGTTTCGCCGGAGATTATGGCGGCGATTGCAGCGGCTAATTGCGGTGCTGTGATGTCTTACGGAGATGATGAATATACACAGCGTTTGCAAGTTAAATTTTCGGATTTGTTCGAGACATCGGTGACTGTTTTTCCGGTAGCAACTGGTTCTGCTGCTAATGCTCTTGCCCTTGCGGTTGTTACTCCTCCTTACGGCGCTGTTTACTGTCACGCGGAATCTCATATTAATCTAGATGAATGCGGAGCGCCGGAGTTTTTTACAGGGGGTGCAAAGTTAGTTACAGTAACAGGAAATCATGGTAAAATAGAGGCAGAGACTTTAGGAAAAATACTCGATCGCGCTGGTGCAGGTGTCGTCCACCACGTACAGCCCGCAGCCGTCAGCATCACTCAAGCAACGGAAGCCGGCACAGTCTACAATCCAGCAGAAATTTCCCACATTTCGGAAGTAGTTCGCGCTCACAATTTGCACCTGCACATGGATGGAGCTCGCTTTGCCAATGCTGTTGTCAGTTTGGGCTGTTCTCCGGCTGATGTCACTTGGCGCGCCGGTGTGGATATTCTATCGTTTGGAGCGACAAAAAACGGCGCGATGGCTGCAGAAGCTGTGGTTTTTTTTAATCGAGAATTAGCAAAGACTTTCCCTTTTTACCGCAAGCGCAGCGGGCATCTATTCTCGAAAATGCGGTTTTTGTCGGCGCAGTTGGAAGCGTATGTAACGGATGATTTGTGGCTGAAGAATGCGGCTCATGCAAATAATATGGCTGCTAAATTAGCCCAAGGTTTGGCGGAAGTTGAGGGAGCGAAGTTTTGCGATCGGGTTGAAGCAAACGAGATTTTTATTCAACTTCCCGAATCTGTAATTACATCGGTTTTAGCTGAGGGTTTTCTGTTTTATCGGTGGGATGAATGTACTGTTAGACTGGTAACGGCTTTTAATACTCTGGAAGCAGATGTTATTGCTTTGGTGGACGCTGTTAAACGCCATCAGTGATTATTTCCTAAGGGCGAGTTTTACGAATAATATCTGACGAGAACCAACAATCTAAATAAACCCGCCCCCCACACAACCCGCATCAAAATTACAATTGGATCGAATGCGGAAAATGTACATTGCGGTTTTTCGTTTGATGGGGAAGGGTTTGAGAGATTGTTGGTTATTTAGAATTATTGTTTGTAAAATTCGTACCTACAATTTAATAGATTGAGGAACAGGTTCGGCAACTGCGGCTAGTTCTGGTTCAGCTTCTTCGAGGTGTGCTTCTAAAAGCGCCAGATTTCTCATGTTTGATTTATAAAAAGCATCGAAGATATCTCCTACTAAAGGTACTGAACCAACGACGGCTTCTAGACCGATATTGTAAATCATTTTCCCTAGAGTTTTTTGGGGAATGTTGAATCGAGTTGCTAAATAAATTAGGTAGGCGGAAAACGCGGTATCTACGATATCCCCAGCACCCGGAACTAAACCGATAATGGGGTCTAAACCAATGCGAAATTTAGTGCCGGGGATGCCAATGGCGGTATCCATCAGGCGGCTGAGTTTGCGGATGCGGTTGAGGGTGGCGAGACGCTCTATGTTGTTCATATTATTATTCTTGAACTAGGTTGAAAATTTGCAATCTGTCGGAAGACGGAAAAAACATCTAGAAACCGCTCATTTTCCATCTTCGCTAATATGCTGAATTCCCCATTCGTGCATGGCATTAATAATCGGTTTGAGACTTTCGCCCAAAGGCGTTAGCGAATATTCAACTTTTGGCGGCACTTGCAGGTAAATTTCCCGATGCACGATCGCGTCTGACTCCATTTCCCGCAGTTGCTGCGTCAGCATCTTCTGAGTAATGCCGTTGACAGCTCGTTGCAGCTCGTTAAAGCGCTTCACTCCTTGAAACAACTCCCGCAGAATCAAGACTTTCCAGCGCCCGCCAATCACCTCTAGAGTGCGTTCTACAGGGCAATTTGCTCGATCGACCTTTGCTTCTTGGACTTGCATAGTATCTTTTTGGTAAGTACCGCACTTTTAAGTGCGTACTATCCATAATAGCTTGACTCGGCTTAAAATAAAAACATCAAAGAAATACCCGATAAATTTCACTGAGGATTGAGAAAATGATTACCGTCAGAAAAAGTGAAGCAAGAGGACACGCTAATCACGGTTGGCTCGATAGTTACCACACATTTTCTTTTGCCGGCTATTACGATCCAAATTATATGAATTTTCGCTCTTTGCGCGTAATTAATGAGGATGTCGTGAGCCCCGGCAAAGGTTTCGGAACTCACGGGCACAGCGACATGGAAATCATTACTTATGTATTAGAAGGAGCATTAGAACACAAGGACAGTTTGGGTACTGGGGCAGTGATTAAACCCGGTGAAGTACAGCGGATGAGTGCAGGTACGGGGATCAAGCACAGCGAGTTCAATAACTCGCAAACAGACCCGGTTCATTTGCTGCAAATCTGGCTGTTACCCGATACACAGGGTTTGCCTCCGAGTTACGAGCAGCGGGAGTTTCCCCTAGCAGAAAGGCACGGAAAACTGCGTTTAGTGGCGGCACGAGATGCGAGAGATGGTGCTGTGAAAGTGCATCAAGATGTGGATTTATATGCCGCTGTTTTGGATAAAGACTCGCGGGTTTCTCATGCTTTGCAGCCGAATCGCCATGCTTGGTTGCAAGTTGCTCGCGGCTCGGTTTTGGTCAACGGTTTGCCTTTGGAAAATGGCGACGCTGCGGCGGTTAGCGGTGAGTCAGAGGTGGTGATTGAAGCTACCGCAGATGCTGAATTTTTGCTGTTTGATTTAGCATAGAATTGAATGCGGAATCCCCGATTTATTGGAGAAGTCGGGGATTAGAAATTACTCGGCGGTTGAAACCGCTACTACAAAAACGAAGTCCGCCTTCGCGGACTAAGAAATTAATCAGCCATCCAAGATTTTGTCCCAAAAATACCTGCTAGAAGTTCGGGAAGGCCAAAATCAACATCTAAGCTTTCCCAGTGCACGCTGCTGCCAGAAGGCGGTAGCCAAACATCAGCAAGTTGTTCTGGTGAAGCAGCTTCTAAGCCTTGTGCAAGGCTTGGCGGAAAAGAAAAAATAGCGCCGTTTTTCAGTTTGATAACTATTAAATCTTCCGACTGGTTATACTGCACGGATTCGGCGCGGGGTTCTGTAGCCTCAGCGTTTTTCCATACTTCTTTGGCTTTTGCTATTTGATCTCGGAGATTTTCCTCAGTTAAATCTTTGTCCCATTTTCTAAATACCATGTATTTCTTGCCATCGGTTTTGTTAAGTTTGGATACTTGATTATTGCGGCATAGGATTGTCTTAAGCGGACTGTGAAGGACATGATACTTAATAATGGGTTACTACTTAGGAAATAAGTAAATAGGAGGAAGAAAGTAACTTTTATTTGCGCTACTTTTGCTAAGGGTAAGTCTTTAGGATAAATTTTTATGCAACAAAACCCGATCGCCAGAAAGCATCTTGTTTGGAGCCTCCTCACTGGTTTAGCAGTCGGCGCGATCGCAGGCATACCCCTCGGCTGGATGGCTAATGGGTATTATTCCGATCACCGTTTGGCTCAAATTCGGATTTGCCGAGACAAGAATAGAGATCAACCAGTGGCTATTGTTGAGGCTAGGTGCGGTGTCAGATTCTAAATTTTTCTGCTAGCCAGAGGGCTGTGTCAAATATTGTGAGGCTTGTGCGAATGTCGAAAGTTCGATCGCGCAGGCATTTTCGCGTTGTAAATATGCCACAAACCGGATAACTTTTCCGTCAGTTGATATGTGGGTATGTTAAATTGACACAAAAATGAATTACAGCAGAACAATTCCGGCTATTTTGAGTGCTACGATCGCCCTGAGTTCGATCGCCCTCATTCCACTGACATCACCTCAAATTGCCGTCGCATTAACCGCCGACAAAGTTAAAACCGTTGCCCAACAAATTACTGTTCGCATCCAGGGGCCAAAAGGCGGTTCAGGAGTAATTTTAGAGAAGCAGGGCAGCACATACTATATTCTCACAAACTGGCACGTTGTCGATAAAGCCGGCGATTACGAGGTAGTAACTCCCGACGGCAAAGCTCACTCTGTATCATACAGCCTCGTGCGGCGAATGCCCGGTGCCGATTTGGCGATCGTACCTTTCAGCAGCACTCAAAGCTACCCCCTGGCTCAATTAGCCAATTCCCCAGCAACTAAGGGAAACAAGGCTTATGTCGCCGGCTGGCCGATATCCGGCGGTTCTCTGAGACAGCCGATTTTCATCGCTACCGAAGGTCAGCTTACCGGCCGCCAAACTCCTTGGAACGGTTATACTTTGGTATACAATAACTTAGTGAGAGCGGGCATGAGCGGCGGGCCGGTACTCGATGACGCGGGGCGAGTTGTCGCAATTAACGGCATTGTCAGGTTAGAGGAAAACTCGGATAAAATCGTGGCTGCAGGAATAGAAATCAATACTTTCATGAAATGGCGATCGACTATTTCACTGCCAGTAGTTCCCCAATCCCCTACTGCCGGAAACCCAAAAACTCCGGCGAATAATGCGCCCCGCACGCCCGCAAGTGCGATCGCCTTTGCCGCCACAAATACCCTCAAAGGGCCTTCAGAAGTTGTCAGTTCCCTTGCCCTAGCTTCAGCTTATTTTACTACAGGAAATAGCAACGGCACCATCTCAGTTTGGAATTTTCCCAGCGGGCAATTAAAAACTACCCTGCAAGGACACGCGGAAGCAGTAAACGCATTGGCCGCGAGTGCGGATGGCAAGGTGTTAGCTAGCGGCAGCGACGACAAAACTGTGAAAATTTGGAATTTAGAAACTGGCGCGGTTGTACGCACTTTGAGCGGGCATTCCAATGCTGTTTCGAGCGTTGCCGTTAGTGCCGACGGTCAATTTGTAGCCAGTGGCAGTTGGGACAAAACGATTAAGATTTGGAACCAGAAAACAGGAGAGTTGCTGCGGACTTTGACCGGGCATTCTGGGTTGGTGAATGCTGTTGCAATTAGTCCCGACAACAAAACTTTAGCTAGCGGCAGCAAAGACGGTTCAATTAGGTTGTGGAATTTAGCTACAGGTCAAGCTATTCGCACGATTAGTGGCAAAAACTTGTCTGTTTTGTCGCTAGCTTTTACTCCCGACGGCAAAAGTTTAGCGGCGGGAAACAGCAATGGCACTGTTGGGTTGTGGAATGCCGGAAACGGGCAGTTAATTCGGCGTTTAAGCGGGCATACTGACGGAGTTTGGTCGGTGGCATTCAGTCGGGATGGCACTACGCTGGTTACTGGCAGTTGGGATAAGAGTGTGAGACTTTGGGATGTGCGATCGGGCGAATTGAGAGGTAATTTGATCGGTCATGCTGGCTATGTTAGCGCTGTGGCGATTAGTGCAGATGGGAGGACTATTGTTAGTGCGGGTTGGTTGGGGGAAATTAAGATTTGGAAAAGGAGTTGAGATTTTTTTATTTAACCGCAGAGGGCGCAGAGGGCGCAGAGGAGGAGAAGAGAGAACAGGGTTTGCATTTAATTGAGTGGTGTTATACGATCGAGCTATTTGGGATAAAAAAATGAGTGGACTAAAGACTAAATTGCCTACAGACACCTGGGTAGTAGCAACCTGGGAAGAGTTCATAGCGATGGCAGATGACCCTGCTTACAGTAAAGCCAAATGCTACTATCGCAACGGACAAATGAGGATTGAAACTATGTCAGTAGGGCCAGATCATTCACGAGATAATGCGATCGCACTTTTCGCAATTAACCTATTTTGTACTATCAAAGGTATTTCTCTTAACGGATTGGATAACTGTAGCTACCGGAAAACTGGAGTGCGAGAGTGTCAACCGGATGTATCATACTATATTGGAGAAAGAGCGCAATTAGCACCGAGGGGAAGTTCGATCGCAAGTCTTGACGTTACCCCACCGCCAGATTTGGTCATAGAAGTTGCTGACTCAACTTTGGCTGATGATATCGGTGAAAAACGGTTGCTTTACGAAGAGTTAAAAGTTGCTGAATATTGGGTAGTAGACGTGCAGAAATCTCAAATTATTGCTTTTGCGATTATTGCTGATAATGGCAGTCGGCGGCTTGTTCAATCGGAAGTTTTGCCGGGATTAACTATTGCTTTGTTGGAAGAGGCTTTGCAACGGAGTCGCACTGAAGATCAAGCACAGGTAGGGGCTTGGTTGTTGGCTCAATTTCAGCAGCAGTAATCCAAATAAAAAGCGATCGCCCTCTCTGCAAAAAAGCGCGATTGTCCAACCTACTTTATCTTAACTCCCGAAGCTACACTACTAAATCTTCGATCGAGAATTTCAATAAGTCGCACAGGGCTTTCATCTGTGCTGGGTATAGCTTGGGGACGTGTCTGTCGGTTTCCCAGTTGATGACCGTTGACTGCACAACTTTACACACTATTGCAACTTCTATGCGAGTTAAATTTAAACTTTCGCGTCGTATTCTTAGTTTTTTTACCAGCGTCATTATCTATGCCTCATTCAGTTGACTATATGTATTCAGTTGACTGTATTGAGTCAACTGAATATATACAGTCAATTGACTATATTGAGTTGATTATTTTAGACATTTTTTATAAAAAACTATTGACTATAATTCAATTTTTTGGTATAAATAATGGTTATAAATAACCTAATTTCTCTAGCCTTCTATGGAATTAGGAAATTTGTGTGCAAAGCCTGAAACAAGTCAAAAGCCAGTCCGCGCCCTCGACAAGCATTGAACTGGCTTTGGCTCCAATACTAAATGGAGACAAGGTTAATTATGCCTTATAAAGACCGCCTCAACAAGTGGTTGGTTGTTCGCGTGCTTCCCAATATGCAGCGAATCACTGTAGCCCATTTCTTCAGGCATTCCGATGCTGACGGCTATCTGCGGATAATCCGGCAGTTAATCCCCAATGCTCAATTTGTCATTGTTTTTAATGCCGATATCAACCTAGAAACAGCCCCGCGTCTGTAGCGAAGGCAGCTAGTTGAGGGTTTGGTTACGCACGGACTCTACTGGTAGGGTGCGTCAGGTGGTAGCGATTCGATGTACATCGGCTAATCATTTCCGCGCGCCGCACCCTACTACCTAGCATTTTGTTTCAAAGTCCGATCGACCCTTATGATAGATTTGGTTCTTGCCAGACTACACTGGAAGACAAAATCAAATTAAAAATTTCGCCATAAATTCGATCGACCCGCCGATCGGGCGGGACTCTCAACTTGGTGGAACAGGCGTCCCGCCTGTGGTTGGCAAAGTAAATCTAAAATCTAAAATCTAAAATCGCGTGACTTCTGACAAATGATTGAAGTAGAACACTTAAGCAAAACTTACGGTTCGACCGCAGCGATCGCGGACGTGTCTTTTTCGGTCGAATCAGGAGAAATTCTGGGGTTTTTGGGACCAAACGGCGCTGGGAAAACCACAACCATGCGGATTTTGTCGGGATACTTGCCAGCATCCAGCGGTACGGCCCGCATCGCCGGCCTCGACGTTCACGAAAACTCAATGGGAGTCAGACAGCGCATCGGCTATCTGCCGGAAAACCCGCCACTGTATCCTGAAATGACTGTGGAAGGGTTTCTGTTTTTTGTGGCCAGGATTAAGCAAGTACCTGCGGGCGATCGCGCGCGACGAGTTACCTCCGCGATCGAACGCTGCGGCCTGGTTGATAAACGGAAAGTTTTAATCCGCAAGCTTTCTAAAGGATTTCGGCAGCGCGTCGGTATCGCGCAGGCGATCGTCCACGACCCCCCGGTAATTATCTTAGACGAACCAACCGTGGGCCTCGACCCCCGACAAATCATCGAAGTCCGCAATTTAATCAAAAGTCTTGGCGGCCAACACACAATTATCCTTTCCACGCACATTCTGCCGGAAGTCAGCATGACTTGTAACCGCGTTACCATCATCAATCGCGGTAAAATCGTCGCTGCGGGTAGTCCCGAAAATTTGATGGAAGAGTTGGCCGCCGGAGAGGGCTACGAACTCGAAGTTGAAGGCGAGGCTGATTTGGTAAACAGTCTGCTGTTGCCTTCTTTGGAAAATTTGCCGGGAGTTCGATCGGTCGAATTGATTCCAAGCAATCAATTTTTAGTGGGTCGCTACCGCCTGCGGGCATTGTGCGAATCCGACATAGAACCCGGACGAGAAATTGCTACAGCTATCGTCGCCTCTGGATTTGGACTGTGCGAAATGCGTCGCTCTCGCGCTACTCTGGAAGATGTGTTTTTAAGGCTGACAGCGGCTGAAAAGAAACCGGAAGAAAATCTGGTTCATAGCGAACCGGAGGTGGATCGAAATCTGCAAGAAGCGGCAACAACTCAAGACTCGATCGCGGATTCTCATCAATCCGAATCGCAACCGATAGTCGAAAATCTGCCCGTTGTTTCAGAAACAGTAGAGTCGATCGAGCATCCTCAACCAGAACCGATAGTCGAAAATCTGCCCGTTGTTTCAGAAACAGTAGAATCGATCGAGCATCCTCAACCAGAACCGATAGTCGAAAATCTGCCCGTTGTTTCAGAAACAGTAGAATCGATCGAGCA
>NZ_JAUBTK010000001.1:18391-19880 GCF_036702455.1 Microcoleus sp. D2_18a_D3 | reverse complement strand
TCCTCAACCAGAACCGATAGTCGAAAATCTGCCCGTTGTTTCAGAAACAGTAGAGTCGATCGAGCATCCTCAACCAGAATCCGAACCAGTTGTAGAAACCGTACAGCCGATAAAAGGAAAGCATCTCAGTTTGGGTGTCACAGGAACCAGATCATCTTACTCGCTACAGATATCTCAACAAGCAAGCAGGATACTCACTTTTGTAAAAAATGTTTTTTACAAAAGTGAGAGACTCCCGATCGAACCTTCTCCACCAGAATCCGAACCAGTTGTAGAAACCGTAGAGTTGAGCGAGCATCCTCAACCAGAACCGATTGTCGAAAATCTAGAAGTTTCAGACACAGTAGAGTCGATTGAACATCCTCAACCAGAACCGATTGTTGAAAATCTAGAAGTTTCAGACACAGTAGAGTCGATTGAACATCCTCAACCAGAACCGATTGTTGAAAATCTGCAAGTTGTAGAAACCGTAGAGTCGATCGAGCATCCTCAACCAGAACCGATAGTCGAAAATGTAGAAGTTTCACAAACCGTAGAGTCGATCGAGCATCCTCAACCAGAATCCGAACCAGTTGTCGAAAGGCAAGAGTCGATCGAGCATCGTGAACCAGAACCGATTGTTGAAAATCTAGAAGTTTCAGACACAGTAGAGTCGATCGAGCATCGTGAACCAGAACCGATTGTTGAAAATCTAGAAGTTTCAGACACAGTAGAGTCGATTGAACATCCTCAACCAGAACCGATTGTTGAAAATCTAGAAGTTTCAGACACAGTAGAGTCGATCGAACATCCTCAACCAGAACCGATTGTTGAAAGGCAAGAGTCGATCGACTATTCTCAACCCGAATCCGAACCAATTACAGAAACACCGGAGGAAATAAGCGATTTAGAATCTGAAATGCAACCAGTGGCAGATTTTCTGGAAACTGTAGAAAGGCAAGAGTCGATCGAGAATCCTCAACCAGAACCGGTTGTCGAAAATTTGCTCATTGTCGAAACAATACAGTCGATCGAGAATCCTCAACCAGAACCGGTTGTCGAAAATTTGCTCATTGTCGAAACAATACAGTCGATCGAGCATTCTCCACCAGAACCGGTTGTCGAAAATCTACTTATTGTAGAAACAGTAGAGTCGATCGAGCATTCTCCACCAGAACCGGTTGTCGAAAATCTACTTATTGTAGAAACAGTAGAGTCGATCGAGTATTCTCCACCAGAACCGGTTGTCGAAAATCTACTTATTGTAGAAACAGTAGAGTCGAGCCAACCTTCTCAACCAGAACCGATTGTCGAAAATCTCGAAGTTTCAGAAACACCAAAGTCGAGCCAACCTTCTCAACCGGAACCGATTGTCGAAAATCTCGAAGTTTCAGAAACACCAAAGTCGAGCCAACCTTCTCAACCCGAACCGGTTGTCGAAAATCTCGAAGTTTCAGAAACACCAAAGTCGAGCCAACCTTCTCAACCCGAACCGGTTGTCGAAAATCTC
>NZ_JAUBTK010000001.1:0-18291 GCF_036702455.1 Microcoleus sp. D2_18a_D3 | reverse complement strand
GAAGTTTCAGAAACACCAAAGTCGAGCCAACCTTCTCAACCCGAACCAGAACCGATTTTAGATGCGCCAAAGTCGATCGAGCCTTCTCAACCAGAATCCGAACCAGTTGTAAAAAAACGGCCACTTAAAAAAAAGCCACAACCGAGTAGCGATTCTCGGATCGAACAGTCGCCTATTACCAAAAAGCGGCAAATAGAAAGGAAACAAAAGGATAGCAACGACAGCGAAACACCACCTGCAGGCAACTCAGAATAAACCAATTACCAATGACCAATTACCCCTTCCCAATTCCTAAAGGTTAGTAATGATTAGTAATATTATCGCAATTTACCGCAAAGAACTACAAAGCTATTTTGCCTCGCCATTAGCCTATGCCATCGCAGCAGTCTTTTGGCTAATCACCGGTTACTTTTTAATAGCTATCCTCCTCGCCCCCGACGGGTTAATTCCCCAAATCGGCCAGCGAGACCAAATGGGAATTACCGAACCTCCCATCGACGTAGCCTACGAATTCCTGCAACTCTTCCTGCGAATAATGGGTTCCCTTTCGTTGTTCGTACTACCCGCACTCTCAATGGGACTTTACGCAGAAGAACGCAAACGCGGCACCTTAGAACTATTAGCCACATCGCCCTTAACAAACTGGGCAGTTGCTACCGGCAAACTCCTGGGAGTTTTAACATTTTATACCACAATGTTGCTGCCCCTGCTGTTCTGCGAGGCGATCGTCCTCAGTTCCTCAACCCCACCCGTACCCCCCGGAGTTCTTCTGCTAGGACACGGCGGCTTAATCTTACTAGCAGCAGGAGTATTGTCCCTCGGAATGTTTATTTCCTCCCTCACCGACAGCACAATTTTATCCGCCATCCTCACCTTCACTCTAGTATTATTTCTCTGGGTGATCGATGCAGCCGCCGTCGCTATCGGTGGCGCCTTCGGAACAGCATTAGGACATTTGTCGCTCCTAACAAATTACACTAATCTTGTCAAGGGAGTTTTCGATACCAGCAGTTTAATTATGTTTGCCAGTTACATCATTTTAGGAGTATTTCTGACCGCCCAATCCATCGATGCCTTGCGATATCAGCGTTCTTAAAAAAATCCGGGAAGGACTCCGGGAATAAAGAGGGGAGAGTCGGAGAGTGGGAGATTAAAGGAGAGGCCACCCATTCCCAATTCCCAATTCCCAATTCCCAATTCCCAATTCCCAATTCCCAATTCCCACTTCCCAATTAATGTTAGTTATTCCACTAATTACTTGAAATAATGAGATTTATTAATCCCAAAATCGACTTTGCGTTCAAAAAAATCTTCGGTTCCAGCGACAGCAAAGACATCCTGATTAATTTTTTAAACGCCATCCTTTATGAAGCACAGCCCGTCATCGAAGACTTAGAAATAATCGAGTCCCAACCAGAACCTCAAACTCTCGCAACCCAAGACACACACCTAGATGTCAAGGCCACAATTAACGGCGGCAGAATCGCCCTAGTTGAAATTCAACTGATCAACGTGCCTTCCTTTGGGAACAGAGTTTTGTACAACGCTGCCAAAAGCTACAGCCAGCAATTAACAGGAAAAGAACGCTACGAAAGACTAAAAACAGTAATTTCCTTAAAAATTGCCGACTTTGAAATGTTTGAAAATCAGCCGGAATTTATGTCGCGGTTCGTTTTCCAAGAAAAAGAGCAACAGTTTGAGTGTCCAGATACTGAAATAGAATTAGTATTTATCGAACTGCCAAAATTTAGCAAGGAATTAGCAGAATTAGAAACCACTGCAGATCAATGGATTTACTTTCTCGAAAATACCAGAAATCTGGAGACAGTACCAGAAACACTCAGTGCAATTCCCGAAATTCAGAAAGCTTTTATAATTGCCAGCGAGGAAAACTTCACTCAGGAAGAATTACATGAATTGCAGAAGCAAGAACTGTGGATTCAAGACCAGCAGATTGCCATAGATGTAGCAAGAGAACAGGTGACAAAAGCCGCTCAACTATCGTTAATATTGCGTCAGCTAGTGAAGCGCTTAGGCACAATACAACCAGAAACTGAAAACAGCATCCGTCAATTAGGCGTAGAGCAATTAGAAGAACTAGGAGATGCCGTGATAGATTTCAACAAGCCGTCAGATTTAACAGCATGGTTGCAGGCTAATGCGATATAGAATAACATCCTCGATCCGGAAATTTTTCCCTCAATATTTACCTTATGAAAATTAGCAAAACAAATTGGAAATACGTTTTTTTGCTGGGCCCCCTCCTCATCGCAGCGGGGGTAACAGCAGCACTTGTATCTGGAGTATGGGACCCCCTGACAGTCGGTTTAGTTATTGCCGGAGCAGTGACGATCGCACTTTGGCTGCTATATTTGAGTTACGAACAAAGCTTTTGGGGGCGGCGTTCCACTCAAGCCAGCACCAACGCCCTGATTGCTACCCTGGCCGTCTTTGTGATTCTCGGAGTAATTAACTTCATAGCCGTTCGCTATCCCGTCCGCATCGACTTAACCGAAAGCCAACAATTTACCCTCGCCCCGCAGACTCAACAAATACTGCGAAACCTGCAACAAACAGTCAAAGTTTGGGTATTTGACCCCATCCAAAACCCCCAAATTAAAGAATTGCTGCAAAGCTACAAACGCGAGGGAGGCGAAAAGTTCCAATTCGAGTTTGTTGACCCGCAGACCCAACCGGGAAAAGCGCGGGAATTTAGTATTACTAGCATCGGAGAAGTTTACCTGCAATCCGGTGACAAAAAACAGGTACTGCAAAAAGGCGGCACTGCTTTTGGTAGCGACCCGAATCAAGGGCTTTCAGAGATAAAACTTACCAATGGCTTAGAAGAAATCCTGAGCACTCGCGTTGCTACAGTTTACTTTTTGCAAGGCAAAGGAGCCCGCCCGATAAAGGAAGGTCAAGGCGGAATTCAGCAAGCTGAAAAAGCTTTGAAAGATAAATACTACAACGCCCAAACGCTGAATTTGACCGAACGCAAAGAAGTTCCAGAAGATGCAGATGCTTTAATCATTCCGGGGCAGGACAAACCGTTTTCCGATACAGAAATTAAAGCACTAAGAGCTTATCTCGATCGCGGCGGCAGTTTATTGTTAATGGTAGACCCGGCAATTGATACGGGATTGGACAAATTTCTGCAAGAATGGGGCGTAAAACTAGACGCCCGTTTGGCCATTGATGCTTCGGGCACTGGTCAAAGATTTGGCCTCGGCCCCACAGTTCCCACAGTCAGGCGCTACGGCGAACATCCGATTACTCAAAGTTTTGGCAACGGTATTTCATTTTATCCATTTGCGCGTGCTTTGGAAACCTCGCCAGTAGAAGGGATAGAGGAAAAACCGCTGATTTGGACGAGTCAGGAAAGTTGGGCGGAAAGTGATTTGACGACGAGGAAATTGGAGTTCGATCAAAAGACCGATCGACAAGGCCCGCTATTATTAGGTGTAGCTTTAGTTCGATCGTCCAGTGACAGCACTCCCTTAAAGCCCTCACCTTCACCCACACCCACTTCGCCCTCGCCTTCACCCCAAGCATCACCAACAACTTCGCCCTCGCCGATAGATTCACCATCGCCGATAGATTCACCATCGCCGACAACTTCCCCATCGCCGATAGATTCACCATCGCCGACAACTTCCCCATCACCGACAACTTCACCATCGCCGACAACTTCACCCTCACCGACAACTTCGCCATCGCCGACAACTTCGCCATCGCCAACAACTTCACCATCGCCGACAAGTTCGCCATCGCCGACAACTTCACCGTCGCCGACAACTTCACCAACAGCTTCCCCAATTAGCTATTCGGTGATTGTCTCGCAAGAAGCTACGCCTCCAGCATTACCCACGACTTCGCCAACACCCACAGCATCTCCCACAGCATCTCCCACAGCATCTCCAGAAAGTTCGCCAACACCCACAACCTCTCCCACAGCATCTCCCAGCCCAACGGCAACTCCTTCTGCGCCTTCAACTCCTAGAAAAACATCGCGAATGGTAGTAATTGGCACATCTCAATTTGTGACTAACGGTTGGTTTGACCAACAACTCAATAGCGACGTGTTTCTGAATTCAGTCAGTTGGTTGAGTAAACCAGACCAGCAAAGCTTTTCTATCAGTCCGAAAAAAGCTACCAACCGCCGTATTAACATGACGGCCATCCAAGTAGGATTGCTGGTTTTAGCTTGGCTAATGTGGCCTTTACTCGGACTGGGAATTGGCGGCGCTATTTGGTGGAAGAGAAGATAAGTTAGTTGACTGTTGACTGTTGTCAGTTGACAGTTGTCAGTTGTCAGTTGACAGTTGTCAGTTGTCAGTTGTCAGTTGACAGTTGTCAGTTGACAGTTGACTGTTGTCAGTTGTTATTAATAACAAACTCCCCAATTCCCAATGCCCAATTCCCAATGCCCAATTCCCAATGCCCAATTCCCAATGCCCAATGCCCAATGCCCAATTCTCAGTTATTATGAAGTTGCAGAAAAATACATTAGTATTGATAGCCGTCGCGCTGAGCATGACGGGGTTGGTTGCTTTGTTCGAGATGCAAGTATCTCCGAAAGAGGAAGCCGCTAAGGAAGAAAAACAGAAAATTTTTGCTTTTAAGTCCGATCGCGTACAATTCTTTACAGTCAAAACTCCCGAAAAAATATTGACTTTTGAGCGAGTTTATGCAACAAAAGGAGGCAAGTCTAGCTGGGAAATGAAATTGCCAGTGCAAGCACACGCAAGTCAGGCATCGGTGGATTTTTTGCTAGACAGGCTGGCAACAGGAAAGAGCGATCGCACGATTAATATTACTGCAGCTCAACTGCCAGAATTCGGTCTCGACCAACCCCAAGCTACAGTCACAGTAAAACTGGACAACCAGGAAACTCACCGCCTAGTTTTAGGCAAAACAGACTTTAGCGGCCGCTTCTTGTACGCTCAAGCCAATCCGCCGGAAGCGCCCCCTCAAAATTCCGCCCAAAATTTGCCCGTGCTGCTAGTGCCTTTTGACTTTAAAAATGCCACTCAGCGACCTTTGTCAGAGTGGAAAAAAGCAGAAGCACCCAAAACAGAGAAACCGCAAAAACCCTCTCCCACGCCAAGTCCTGAGAATCAATAGATGGCCGATCGATCTGAGATGTTGCACCATTCTCAATAAGCCTTTTATGAACAGGCTGACAATGGTGCGCTCTGGGATAGAATTTAAAGAGCAAATCCCAAAACCTGTTACATCCAACATTCCTCACCTAAAATACAGAAAAGTCTAAACTTAAACTGTATTTAAGTGGCGTGCATTACCCCCAGGAAAGGGCGAATATGTTTCAGACAGCACTCAACCAAGGTACGACAGCAACGGATACAGCGCTTGACGTTGAACTCCGCAAGGTCTTTAAGGTATTTAACGGCGAAACCGCAGTCCGCGGAGTTGACCTCAACATCCGCCAAGGAGAATTTTTTAGCATCCTCGGGCCGAGTGGCTGCGGCAAGACTACGACGCTGCGCTTAATCGCTGGGTTCGAGACTCCCTCGGCGGGCGAATTGATGATTCGGGGTCAGTCGATGACCAACACTCCAGCTTACCGGCGTCCGGTAAATACTGTGTTTCAAAGCTATGCTTTGTTCGGACACATGAATGTCTGGGACAATATCGCTTTTGGATTGCGGATCAAAAAGCTGGGGAAAGCAGAAATTGAAGAACGGGTACGGGAAGTTTTGCAATTGGTGAAAATGGAATCTTTCGCCAACAGGTTTCCCGGTCAAATGTCGGGCGGCCAGCAGCAGCGGGTGGCTTTGGCGAGAGCTCTGGTAAATCGACCGGCTGTTCTGCTGTTGGACGAACCCCTGGGTGCTCTGGATTTGAAGTTGCGGAAGCAGATGCAGTTGGAACTGTCGAATTTGCATCAAGAATTGGGTTTGACTTTTGTGATGGTGACTCACGACCAAGAAGAGGCGATGAGTCTGTCTGACCGGATTGCGGTGATGCACGAGGGCAGGATTGAGCAAATTGGCTCTCCTGAAGAAATTTATGAGTGCCCGCAGACGGCTTTTGTGGCTGATTTTATTGGCGATACGAATTTGTTTGCGGGTACGGTAGAATCGATCGACCGATCGACTATCACAGTTCGCACATCAGCCAATCTGGAAATCATCGTTCAGCAGTCGGATATGTGGAGTGGTGTCACAGGCGACTCTGTTGTGGTCAGCGTTCGGCCGGAAAAAGTATATTTGAATCTCTACCAGCCGGAAGTGTCGGTCAACTGTTTTGAAGGGCGGCTCAAAAATACTATGTACATGGGCACGCACGTTCATTACGTGGTTGAGTTGTCATCGGGCGATAAAATTACAGTGCGCCAGCCAAATACCGGCGGTTCTTTCCCAGACCCGCACACGCCGATTTACGCTTATTGGGGAACTACTGATTGTCTCGCTTTGACCGAGCGAGCATAATTGGGAAACGAAGGAAGTTCGGCAACGGATTCTGTAACGGATGTAACGGATATCAAGAAGAAGGAAGAAGGAAGAAGGAAGAGGGGGAAAATGGGAGAATTTCCCCATTTCCAATTATTCCTGATTACAAATTCCCAAATCTAAAATCGAATTTCCCAATCCCCAATTCCCCAATCTAAAATCTAAAATCTAAAATCTAAAATCTAACTGTGCCTCCGACTAACTTACCAATTTCCAGGATTTTTCCGGCTAATTCTACACGCCGTCAGTTCCTAAAAAATTCGGCGGCTACAATGTCCGGGTTAGCTCTTTCGAGTTGTGGCTGGCGACTTGCAGACGTACAATCTGCCCCTCCCGTCAAAGGTAATGCCGACCAACTTTTCATCTATACTTGGGCAGGCTATACCGATAACGCTTTGCTCGATCGCTTTGCCGAAAAAACTGGCATTCGCGTGGTTGCAGATGTATTTGACTCCAATGAGGCGATGCTGGCTAGAGTTCAAGCTGGCGGTGGCCGGGCCTACAGCATCATTTACCCGTCTGACTACATGGTGATTCAGATGACGGAACTGGGGCTGTTGAGTCCATTAGACCACTCGATTTTGGGCGGACTCGATCGGCTCAAAAAACAGTTCCAAAACCCTGTTTATGACCCAGGAAACCGCTACAGCGTGCCTTTGAGTTGGGGAACCACAGGCTTAATTTACAACAGCGAACAACTCAAAGAAGAGCCAGAAGATTGGGACTATTTGTGGCAGCATAAACAGGAGCTAGCAAAGCGAATGACGCTGGCAAATGATGTTCGAGAAGTGATGGGTGCTGCGCTGCGGATGTTGGGCTATTCTCTGAATTCTACGAACCAAGAGCAAGTGAAACAAGCTTACGAAAAGTTGGTGGAACTCAAACCGGCGATCGCATCTTTTACCACTGATGCTTGGCGGCCGCAAATGCTGACGGGGGATTTGAAGGTAGCTATGTGTTATTCTTCTGATGCTAATGAGGTAATTCCAGATAATGACAAATTGCGCTATGTTGTGCCAAAAAGCGGTTCTTCTCTGTGGACTGACACTTTAGTAATTCCTAAAGGTGCTCCCAATCCAGAAGCAGCTTATAAATGGATTAACTTTATGCTGCAAGCCGATGTCGCTGCTTCTTTAGTAGAACGGCTCAGTTTCTCAACTCCTTCGGAAGATGCTTTTAGTTTGCTGACGCCGGAAGTCCGCGAAAATGAAATTCTTTTCCCTTCTGAGGCTACTTTGAAAAATTGCGAAGGTGTTGCTCCGGTAGGAAAATTTATAGACGTGTACGATCGCTATTGGACTCAATTAACCAGCGGCTAATCATCAAACCGAGGGCGGGTTCTACAGGCAATCTCTAATTATAACCCAATATTTACACAAGCTCGCCCCCGCACAGCCGATCGCCCACTCTATCCGTATTATATCCGCGTTAATCCGCGTTCATCAGCGGTTAAAAACTCAAAAAAATTGATCTATGGCTGTTTCAACTAGAACTCCCCCTCCTATTCCTCCCAATTCTCCATTGAAGGCTGAAACGGTTTCCCCGTGGTCTGCTTGGGCGGGGCCACTAACATTGCTCGGCCCTTCTGGCTTGTTGCTGCTTTTATTATTAGTCATACCAACTTTGGTGATTTTTCAGCTTAGTTTGGTGCCGAATATTAAGCCAGGAGATTTGGTGAATCCTTCGGGAATCGGCAATTACCTGCGAGTGTTTGAGCCGCTGAATTTGCAGGTGATGGGTCGATCGCTCTTTTTCGCAACGGGGACTACTATTCTGTGTTTGCTGCTGGGATTTCCCGTCGCTTACTGGATCGCCCTCAATGTCTCGAAAAAGTGGCGGAATTTAACTTTGTTAGGGTTTGTGTTGCCGCTGTGGACTTCTTCGCTGTTGCGATCGTATGCTTGGATTACAATTCTGCGTCCTACGGGGGTTCTCAACTCGGTGCTGGCACTTGTAGGCATTCCTCCTCTAGAATTGCTTAATCAAAGTTCCGCAGTTTTAATCGGCATGGCTTACAGTTATTTGCCTTATATCGTGACAATTCTATACGCTTCTTTGGAAAAGTTAGACCGCAGGTTGCTAGAAGCATCTCAGGATTTGGGTGCGAATCCAGTGGAAACTTTCTGGAAAGTGACAGTACCTCAGACCATGCCGGGAATTGCTGCGGGTTCTTTGCTAGTATTTATTAGCAGTTTGGGCGATTTTGTCGATCCAGAGTTACTCGGTGGAGCTTCGAGTATGACGGCGGCTCGTTTGATTTACAATCAATTTTTGGGGGCGACTCAAAATTGGGGGCTGGGTTCGGCTCTGAGTATGGTATTAATCTTCGCAGTGAGTATCGGAATTGCCCTCTTGCTCAAATATGGCGATCGTAATGCAGTTTAGTCAGTTGACAGTTGACAGTTGACAGTTGACAGTTGACAGTTGACAGTTATCAGTTATTGATTGGTAGTTGCTAGTTAATGGTTATTGATATGTTTGGCCAATAAACAATAACAAATAACAACGGCAAACTGAAAACAATCTATTCCTAAATTCCCCGATTACCAAACCAATTACGATTACCGAGAAATGGAAAAAACCGCCGACAATCCACAGGAGGAAATACAACCCGATATGTACTTAAAACCTAAATTTAAGGTTTCTTGGCAGGTGATATTTGCCGTTGTGATGTTTTTTTATATGTACCTGCCTATCCTGGTACTCACCTTTTACAGCTTTAACAAATCGCGTTTTAGCGCCGGCTGGGAAGGATTTACTTTAGATTGGTACGTTAAATTATTTAGTGATACGCGGATTTTAGTTGCCCTGAGAAACAGTTTAACAGTGGCTGTTTGTGCAGTTGCAATCTCGGCTGTACTCGGCACTTTGATGGCAGTTGGTTTAGCCCGCTACCGCTTTCCAGGCAAGAGTTTATATCAGGGAGTCTCCTACTTGCCGATTATTATTCCAGATATTGCGACTGCGGTTGCTACTCTGGTATTTTTAGCTGCGCTGGCTATTCCTCTGAGTTTGTGGACAATTGTTGCCGCTCACATTGTGTTTTGTCTGGCTTACATCGCCCTAGCTGTTTCTACTAGATTGGCCGATTTAAACCCGTATTTAGAAGAGGCTGCCTTGGATTTGGGTGCAACGCCTGTGGAAGCTTTTATTCAGGTTTTGCTCCCTCAATTAATACCCGGAATTGTTTCGGGTTGTCTGCTGTCTTTTGTCCTCAGCATGGACGATTTTTTAATTGCGAGTTTTACCGCAGGTAGCGGGACTACAACTCTGCCGATGGAAATTTTTAGCCGGATTCGGACTGGGGTAAAACCTGATATTAATGCTTTGAGCGTGCTGTTGATAGTAGGTTCGGGAGGATTGGCGTTTTTAGCGGAATATTTGCGCGGCCGGGGCGAGCAAAAACGGACTCATTAGTCATTAGTCATTAGTCATTAGTCATTAGTCATTAGTGATTGGTTATTAGTCATCAAAAAACCCGGTTTCTTAAAGAAACCGGGTTTTTGAAGCGGTAAGGTGCGAAGTACAAACCCTATAGAGGTTCTGCGTCAAGGACTGAATTGCTGCTATTTTGCTGCTGGTAATTTCACCTTAGTAGCCAAACCTAGTGCTTCCAAAACTTGAATTGTCATCCAAGTGAAGTCAATTTCCCACCATTCCATCCCGTGACGCGCAGAGTATTGATAAGCATGGTGGTTGTTGTGCCAGCCTTCACCGTAAGTCAGAACAGCCACCCACCAACAGTTAGTAGAACTATCTTCGGTTTCGTAAGTGCGATAGCCAAATTTGTGAGTGGCGCTGTTAACAAACCAGGTGCAGTGATACACCAAAACTAAGCGTACAAAAATTACCCACACTACAAACGGCCAGCCTGCTGCTAAGTAAAGCAAGAGGCCAAAGACTATTTGCATCGGGAGAAAGTAGTTTTGCAAAAATTGGTAAAATGGATCGCTCGAAATGTCTTTTGTGCAGCGGGAAATTTCAGCGTGAGCTGGCCCTTTATATAGCATCCAGCCGATATGACTCCACCAAAAACCCTTTTGGGCATTGTGAGGGTCGAGCGCATTTTGGTCAGAGTTGGTGTGGTGCAATCGGTGGAGCCCAACCCAATCAATTATTCCTCCTTGACAGGCAAGGGCTCCGCAAAATGCTAGAAAGTATTCTACGAATTTGGGTGTCTGAAAACTGCGGTGGGTGAGCATACGATGCCATCCGAGAGTTATTCCCAAACCGCCGGTTATCCAGTGCATAAATACTGTTAAACCAACTGCTGTCCAATTGAAGTTACTGGGTAACAGGGCGAACAAAGCGCCGATATGAAGTCCTGCTAAACTAATAACGTGCTTCCAATTGTATTGGAGTTTTTCTTGCGTTGCTATTGTCATTCTTTTTTTGATTTCTGATGAGATGCCGACCGGGATTCACGCATAATAGTTTGGATTGAGCAGTGAACTTTTTTGCTGCACACTTGCCCAAACTAATAAAGAATCAATGATAGATTTGGGATTAGGATTGAAAAAGATTTACGGTTGTATTTTGAAAATAAAAAATTTGGCTGCCAAACAAAATTTTTTCTTCCCAATTATATTATAACTGATTCTGGTTTTGGTTGGGTCGATCGCACCAGGGGATTCGATCTGTGTTCCACCCAACCTATACCGATCGCAAAAACACGATTAGGCATTGGTCACCAGCCATTAGTCCAGAACTGATGACCTACAACCAATGACTAATTGCCGATCGCTATTTTTCTGCTAATTTCACTTTGGTTGCCAAACCCAGCGATTGCAGCAGTTGAATTGTCATCCAGGTGAAGTCGATTTCCCACCATTGAAGACCGTGGCGAGCTGAGTATTGAAAAGCGTGGTGGTTGTTGTGCCAGCCTTCGCCGTAGGTAAGCAGGGCAACCCACCAGCAGTTGGTCGATCGATCGCCCGACTCGTAGGTGCGGTAGCCGAATTTGTGGGTAGCGCTGTTAACCAGCCAAGTGCAGTGGAACACCACCACGATCCGCAGAAACACGCCCCAAACCACGAAAGACCAGCCGCCTAATAAATAAAGCAACACACCGAAGACAACTTGGATGGGGATAAAATATGCTTGGAGAAACTTGTATACTGGGTCGTCGCCGATGTCTTTAGTAAAGCGGGGGATTTCCACTCTGATCGGGAGATCCGAGAGCATCCAGCCCATGTGGCTCCACCAGAAGCCTTGATTGGAATCGTGGGGATCTGTTTCGGTGTCGGAATGTATGTGGTGTAACCGGTGCATTCCTACCCAGTCGATCGGGCCACCTTCACAGGAAAGGGTACCGCAAATAACTAGAAAATACTCTAGCCATTTCGGTGTTTGAAAACTGCGGTGGGTGACGAGGCGGTGATATCCGAGAGTAATTCCTAAACCACCTGTTACCCAATGCAGGAAGACTGCTAGCCCGACCGCAGACCAGCTAAAATTACCCGGCAGCAAAGCAAATAAAGCACCGATGTGCAGAAAGGCCATAAAGCCTATGACAGGCCAATCAGGAGAAGTTTTTTTGGAAGTTGCAATCGTCATGAATATATTATGTTTACAAACTAGGGGCCGCATCTACGCCATAATGAACAGCGCGCACGCAAAGGGTGAGCGAGGTATAGATGAATAGCGTTTCACGGCTACAGGAAGCAGAACAGGCACTCTTTCAGATTTTTTCTGGTATTGACACTACAGTCAAGCAAAATCTTCAACGAGTCTTAAAAGCTTTTCGCAGCCACCGGGTTGGAGTCCACCATTTTGCAGGGGTT
The DNA here is from genome assembly GCF_036702455.1 of Microcoleus sp. D2_18a_D3. Taxonomy (NCBI): domain Bacteria; kingdom Bacillati; phylum Cyanobacteriota; class Cyanophyceae; order Oscillatoriales; family Microcoleaceae; genus Microcoleus; species Microcoleus sp. D2_18a_D3. Next base: position 6,035 of record NZ_JAUBTK010000001.1, on the reverse strand, counting down.
ACGGGTTACGGCCACGATGATTTGGGTCGGGAGACTTTGGACGGGGTGTTTGCCGAAGTGGTAGGGGCCCAGGCTGCGGCTGTCCGGGTACAGTTTGTTTCGGGTACTCACGCGATCGCCTGTGCTCTTTTTGGCATCCTGCGTCCTGGTGACGAAATGTTGGCAGTGGCTGGTTCTCCCTACGATACTTTAGAAGAAGTGATCGGCTTGCGGGGGCAAGGTCAAGGTTCACTGCTTGAGTTTGGCATTAGTTACCGTCAGTTGCCTCTAACTCGCGAAGGAAGTTTGGATTGGCAGGCATTGAGCTCTACTATTTCAGCAAAGACTCGCCTGGTTTTTATCCAGCGCTCTTGCGGCTATTCTTGGCGGTCGAGTTTGTCTATTTCTGAGATTGAAAAAATCGTCGCCATAGTCAAACATCAGAATCCTAACACAATTTGCTTTGTTGATAATTGTTACGGGGAGTTTGTGGATGATTGCGAACCTACTGCTGTGGGTGCGGATCTGATGGCTGGTTCTTTAATCAAAAATCCGGGGGGTACGATCGTCCCTGCAGGCGGTTACGTCGCCGGCAGGGCTGATTTGGTGGAGGCGGCAACTTGTCGCTTGACGGCGCCAGGAATTGGCAGCAGCGGCGGCGCAACTTTTGATTTGAATCGGTTGCTGTTTCAGGGTTTGTTTATGGCTCCCGGTTGTGTGGGGGAGGCGATGAAGGGCAATCATTTGACGGCTTATGTTTTTTATAAGTTGGGTTATCGAGTGAATCCTATGCCTTTGGCGAGAAGACGAGATGTGATTCAGGCGATCGAATTCGGTTCTGCTGATAAGTTAATTGCTTTTTGTCGGGCTGTTCAGCAAAATTCCCCGGTGGGTTCCTATTTAGATCCGGTGCCGGCTCCGATGCACGGGTATGAAAGTCAGTTGGTGATGGCTGGGGGTACTTTTATTGATGGGAGTACGTCGGAATTTTCGGCTGACGGGCCTCTGCGGGAGCCTTACGTGGCTTTTTGTCAGGGGGGGACTCATTGGACTCATGTATCGATCGCTCTTGAGGATGCGATCGAGGCTGTGGGCCCAGCTAAGTAAGTTGTAGGGGCGGTGCGGTATGGGGGAACCCTGGATTTGCATGGTGATTTTTTGGGATTTTTTGACCACGAATTTCAAAGGTGGTACCCGCCACGTGATTTATCCGTGGAATCAATCGAAAATCGAAAATCGAAAATCCTCAAGAAAGAGCATTTATCCGTGGGGTCGCCTCTAAAATCTCAAATCTAAAATCTCAAATCGATTGACCGCAGATGCAGGCAGATTGACGCTGATAAACGCAGATTAGAAGATGTATCCGGGGTCGGCTGCTGGGAGTGGGTTCGCCTTCGATCGCGCCGGCACCGGTACACAGCATTAAAGTTAAAATTAATATCGCTGTATTTGCGAGTTTACTCAGCATTTTTGAGTGCTTGAATATCGCCTTGCATAATTATGCTGACATTGCGCGAAATCTTGTCTATTTCCCAATCCCACCACCGAATTTCTAATAGTTGTGCAACTTCACCATCGCTAAAACGCTGTTTGATTGGATGGGCGGGGTTTCCACCGACAATGGTGTAAGGGGGAATGTCTTTTACTACAACGGATTTGGCGGCTATGACGGCACCGTCGCCGATTTTGACTCCGGGCATAATCAGGGATTCATAGCCGATCCAAACATCATTGCCAATGACGGTATCGCCTTTACTTGGCAGTTCCATTACTAAATTAATGGCTGTTTCCCAACCATTCCCAAAAACCGGAAAAGGATAAGTTGAAATGCCGTCTAGTTTGTGATTTGCACCGTTCATTATGAATTTGACTTTGGTGGCGATCGCACAAAATTTGCCAATTATTAATCTGTCGTTTCCGTAGTTATAAAGTACATTTTTTTCAAAGTTTTCTGGATCTATTGGATCGTCGTAATATGAGTAATCGCCGACGATAATGTTGGGGGATTTAATAAAGTTTTTGATGAAGCATACGCGCCGCTGATCGGCCATCGGATAAGGTCGGTTTGGATCGGGCCCAATTTCTGTCATAAGTTTCAATCCTTATTTGTTAAGCTGCTGGATTAATGTAGTGTTAATTCGAGTTAGGTTTGCTTTTGTTTCATTAACATAGAGTAAGAGAGTTTGTCAAGGGGTAGGGAAGAATTTTTGGGGCGATCGCCCTGCAAGAAATGAGACAAAATGGTAAAAGCCAACATCCATCCGCGTTGGGAAGCGCTTAAAATCCCCAATTAATATCAAATAAGCGATCGCAGTGAGATAATTTATGAGAGTACGAACCTACGAAATCGGTGATACCCAACAAATTGTACAACTGTTTTACGACACCATACACGAAGTAAACATCCGCGATTACACACAAGCACAAGTAGATGCTTGGGCGCCAGCAGATATGGATATCGAAAGTTGGACTAAAAGCTTAAGCAGTAAATTTACTTTCGTAGCAGAAGAGGGTGAGAAAATTGCAGGCTTTGGGGAATTAGAAGCAAGCGGCCATATCGATCGCTTTTACTGTCATCAAGATTTTCAAAGACAAGGAGTTGGCAGGCTAATTTTAAAACAAATTGAGTCAAAAGCCAAAGACTTAGGAATTAACAAGTTATTTACCGAAGCCAGCATTACAGCTCGACCTTTTTTTGAAAGCCACGGATTTATGGTGATTAGAAAACAAGAAGTAGAACGGCGAGGACAACAATTCATCAACTTTCTCATGGAAAAAAATATATAAACAACGATTTGTGTAAAATTAGATCGATTAGAGTTTTACTCAGGAGTTGCGATGGTGACGGAAGCTACAAATGTGCTGGGCGGAAAGTTAGAGACTTGCTGCACTTCGCCAATGACGGGCTATTATCGAGACGGCAAATGCAATACAGGTGGTGGCGACTTTGGGGCTCACACTGTTTGTGCTCAACTTACGGAAGAGTTTTTGCAATTCACTAAGTCGAATGGAAATGATTTGAGCACTCCGGTTCCCGAATTTAACTTTCCCGGTTTGAAGCCTGGGGATTGCTGGTGTTTGTGCGCTTCTCGCTGGAAGGAAGCAATGGATGCGGGAGTTGCGCCGCCTGTGGTTTTGGCTGCGACTCACGCCTTGACTTTGGAATACGTTTCTTTGGATGAATTGAAGCAGCACGCTGCTGATTTGTAGGAGGATGTTGGTGTGCGATCCTCTTCGAGGGCTTTCCTTCGGATCACTTCGCTAACGCTAACGGGCGATCGCGCTCTTATACAAACTGTAGGGTGCGTCAGTTGGCGTTATTTTTTCAATACTTCAGGCGTTTTTCACTGACCCACCCTACAAGTTTACTCCAATCAGTTAAGATAGGTTTAGAGGTGAGGTATAACCAGTGTCAGCTAAGGATCTATTTCATAATGCTGTGAAGCGAGGTCTTGAAAAATCTGAGTGGGTGGTTACTCACGATCCTCTCAGGCTAGAATTTGCCGAGAATGAGAGAGTCGAAATCGATTTGGGAGCTGAACGACTCCTCGCGGCGGAAAAATCAGGAAAAAAAATTGCAGTAGAAGTAAAGAGCTTTTTAAGCGCTTCAGCTCTCTCTGATTTTCATACCGCGTTGGGACAATTTTTAAATTACCGTTTAGTCTTAGAAAAGCTCGAACCCGATCGCACTTTATATTTAGCAGTTCCCATCGCAACTTACGAATCTTTTTTCAGTCGGGAATTACCTCAAGCGTCGGTTAGACAACACCAAGTCAAGCTTATTGTGTATAACCCTGTTCAGGAGGCAATAGTCAAATGGATCGACTAGAGCATTACCGTCAGTGCATTCAAAAACTCCTAATTGAAGACAGCAAGATAGCACCAATTAACGGAGAAATTGAGGTAGAAACAATTTTTGATAAAGAAAAAGATCGCTACCTAGCCGTCGATTTAGGATGGGACGGACACCGCCGCGTGTATAACTGTGTGTTTCATTTGGATATTAAAAATGGCAAAATCTGGATTCAGCGAAATCAAACTGACAGGCAGATTGCTGATGAATTGGTAGAAATGGGAGTACCCAAAGAGGATATTGTGCTAGGACTTCAGCCAACTTATGCACGCGAACATACAGGCTTTGGAGTTGCATAGTAATACAAAATGCGGCTTCAATCGCGACTGAAATATTTAAGTGCGATCGGGTGTATTTCTACTAAATTTTTATGGTTGAGTTTGTGGTTCCCACTGACAGATAGACTCTGGTTTGAGAGGGCAAGTTTTGGGAGCGATCGCATTTCCGCTGAGGTAGAGTTCTGTCAGTTTAGTGAAAGATGCTAGCGGTTTGATGTCGCCGATTTGATTGTTTTCGAGTGAGAGTAAAGTCAGCTTAGTCAAGGATGCTAGCGGTTTGATATCAACGATTTGATTGTTGTTGAGCCAGAGAGTCTCTAGTTTAGTCAATAATTCTAGCGGTTTAAGGTCAGCGATCTCATTCTTGTTAAGTGATAGCCCTTCCAGGTTAGTCAAGGATGCTAGCGGTTTGATATCACCGATTTGATTGGAGCTGAGGTTAATCCCTTCCAGGTTAGTCAAGGATGCTAGTGATTTGATGTCACTAATCTGATTGCTGCTGAGGTCGAGGATGGTCAGTTTCATCAAAGATGCTAGCGGTTGGATGTCACTAATTTGATTGCTGCTGAGGTCGATCCCAGCCAGGTTAGTCAAAGATGCTAGTGGCTTGATGTCGTCAATCTGATTGCTGCGGAGGAAAAGTCCTTTCAGGTTAGTCAACGATGCTAGCGGTGTGATGTCATCGATCTGATTTTCGATGAGGACGATTTCAGTCAGGTTAGTCAAGGATGCTAGCGGTTTGATGTCGCGGATCTGATTGTTCCCGATGTTGAGCACTTTCAGGTTAACCAAGGATGCTAGCGGTTTGATGTCAACGATCTGATTGCTGCTGAGGTTGAGCAAAGTCAGGTTAGTTAAGGATGCTAGCGGTGTGATGTCGCTGATAGAACAGTTGATCAGCCGGAGAGTCTTCAGGTGAGTTAAGGATGCTAGCGGTGTGATGTCGCTGATTCCTTGCTTCGTAAAGCTAATTCCTGTGATACTAGAAAGTTGGCGATCGCCCTCATCGCACTCAGTAGTTCCTGCTATTTTTAACAGCATATCAACAGTATGTTTAGCTTCTGGACTCAAAGAATCTTTTTCGCGACACCATTGAGCAAATGTTTTGTTTCCCGATCGCACTTCTGCTGCTTTCGCGGACACTCCATTTCCAGATAATGCTAGAAGCACACAACAAGTAAGTGCGATCGACTTTGGTAACTTCATGTGTTTGTGTGCAACTATGAGTGTCATAATCTTGTACCTCTAATTTCCCCAACAGTAAAGTTTGAGCATTTAATTTCAGGGTTCCCACTTACAGATAGACTCTGGCTTTAGTGGGCAAGTTTTGGGAGCGATCGGATTTCCCCTGAGCCTGATTTGAGTCAGGTTAGTCAAAGATGCGAGCGGTTTGATGTCGCTGATTTGATTGTTATCGAGGTCGAGCAGTGTCAGGTTAGTCAAGGATTCTAGCGGTTTGATGTCGCCCAGAAGATTATTTGCCAGCTCGATATCATACAGGTTAGTCAAGGATTCTAGCGGTTTGATGTCCCTGATTTGATTGTTGCCGAGACCGAGCGACATCAGGTTAGTTAAGGATTGTAGCGGTTTGATGTCCCTGATTTGATTTTTTTGGAGACCGAGCGCAATCAGGTTAGTCAAGGATTCTAGCGGTTTGATGTCACTGATTTGATTGTTGCCGACATCGAGCAAATTCAGGCTAGTCAGGGATTGTAGCGGTTTGATGTCGCCCCGAAGATTATTGTCGTAGAGTTCGAGCACAGCCAGGTTAGTCAAGGATTGTAGCGGTTTGATGTCGCCGAGATGATTGTGGCTGAGGAAGAGATATCTCAGGTTAGTCAAAGATTCTAGGGCTCTCCTGAACTTATGGTTATAAGTTTATCTAATCAGAAAAGCAAGCTAATACGCGATTCCTAAAATTATTA